>CATLHA010000015.1 GCA_949948745.1 uncultured Caryophanales bacterium | reverse complement strand
TTTAATAATAAAGATAATAAATAAGCTGCATATTGTTTTCTAGATTCATTATTTAACATAGTATGAAACATTACATCAGAAACGATTGGAATTCTATCTCCTTTTTTTAGTTCTTTTAAGAGATAAGCATTTTTACGACTAATAGGTAATTCTAATATTGTTTTTTTCATCTATTTTCTCCTTTTCGAAGATGTACTATAACAGGAAACAAAATAGAAGTAAAATGACCAATTTTCAAAATTCTCTAAGGAAAAATTGCTAATATTCCTAATTTTCACTAGGAAAAAATTTTAAATTTGTCTAATAAAATGGAAAAAGCTATAAATTTTAACTTTTTTCTAATAAATTACAAAATTGTCACTCTTTTTTCTATAAAATTCAGTATAATAAGGGTGGTGATTAGATGAAAAAAATATTAATCGTAGAAGATGATGAAGCTATCCGTATGGGACTAAACTATTACTTAAAGCAAGAATCATTTGAAGTAGTGGAATCACAAAATGCGAAAGAGGCTATAGAGAAATTAAAGGAAGAAAAAGAAATTGTACTTTGCCTATTAGATGTAAACTTGCCAGATAAAAACGGATTTACATTATTTAAAGAAATTAGAGAATTTTCAAAAGTACCAGTCATTTTCTTAACAGCAGATGATGTAGAAACTTCAATAGTTATGGGACTTGATATGGGAGCGGATGACTATATTACAAAACCATTTAAGGCACGAGAATTAACTTCCAGAATTAGAAATGTGTTAAGAAGATATGAAAATTCTTCCAATAATTCAATTATTGAATATGGTGGAATTACTTTAGATACAAGACAGGCTAAGGTGTTTAAAAATGGAAAAGATGTCATGCTAACAGCACTAGAATATAAAATTATTTTAAATTTCTTTCTAAATCCAAAAATGGTTTTTACTAGAGAAAAAGTTTTAGCCAATATTTGGGACGTCAATGAAGAATATGTAAACGACAATACGTTAACGGTTTATATTAAAAGAATTCGTGAAAAAATAGAAGACGATCCAAGCAATCCTAAAATTATTAAAACAGTAAGACGAATTGGTTATCAATTAGGTGATAGTAATGATTAGAAGAAAAGAAATAAAACTTGTACTATTAATCCAAGTTCTTCTTTTAGGTATTTTATATGGATTATCCATATTTGAAAAAATTTCAAAAGACACTTTTGTTTTAGTGTTAGGAACACTTGTTTTTTGTAATACTTTATTTTTTCTTATTTTATATATAGAAAGTAAAAAAATTGAAAAATTATCAATAGATATGAATCGTATTTTAAATGGTGATTATAGTATTGACATCAAAGATTATGAAGAGGGAGATATCAGTAATCTAAAAAATGATATCTATAAAATGACAATAAAATTAAGGGAACAGACAGAACAAAGTAGAAAAGACAAAAAATATTTAGAAGAAATACTATCAGATATTTCACATCAATTAAAAACACCACTAACATCTATGTATGTGATTAATGATTTATTTTTAGAGGATAAAGATATGGAACCAGTTGTAAGACGAGAATTCTTAATAAAAAATAAAAATCAACTAGAAAGAATTGAATGGCTAGTAACCTCTCTTTTAAAAATGTCTAGATTAGATAGTGGAACAGAAACTATGAAAAAGAGAAAAATAAAAGCAAGTGAATTAATTGAAAGTGTCGTAGAACCCTTAAAAATTCCAATTGAATTAAAATCGCAAATATTAAAAATAGAGTATAAAAAGAATCCAACTTTATTCATTGATCCAAATTGGACAAGAGAAGCATTAGTAAACATTTTAAAAAATGCTCATGAGCATACTGAAGAAGATGGAATTCTTAAAATTATAGTAGATGAAACACCAATCTATTTTGAATTTATCATTAGTGATACAGGCTGTGGAATTTCTAAGGAGGACCTTCCACATATTTTTGAAAGATTTTATAAAGGCAAAGAAAACAAAGAAAGTATTGGAATAGGCCTTCATATGGCAAAGAAAATTATTATGTTACAACAGGGAGATATTAAGGCAACATCAAATAAGAAAGGTACAACATTCGAGATAAAATTTTATAAAAGAGATTACTAATATTACAAAATTGTAATAGAAAAAGTCACTTTAAAGTCATTTTATTTTAGTAGAATGAATTTGAAAGCGAGGAAATACTATGGAAATTTTAAAAGTAAAAGATTTATGTAAATCATATGGAAAGGGAAATACCCTAGTAAAAGCATTAGACCATGTTTCATTCTCGGTACAACGTGGTGAATTTGTTGCGATTGTAGGATCTTCTGGTAGTGGAAAGAGTACCCTTTTACATTTACTTGGAGGAGTAGATCATCCAACAAGTGGTGAGATTATTATCGATGGAGAAAATATTTATAAATTAGATGAAACAAATCTTGCGATATTTAGAAGAAGACAAGTAGGATTAATTTATCAATTTTATAATTTAATTCCAATTCTAAATGTAGAAGAAAATATTACACTTCCTATTCTTTTAGATGGAAGAAAACCAGATAAAAACTACTTAAACGAACTAATTGAAATGTTAAACTTAAAGAAAAGAGTCACTCATTTACCGAATGAATTATCTGGTGGACAACAACAAAGAGTATCTATTGGAAGAGCTTTAATGAATCGACCAAGCTTGTTACTTGCAGATGAACCAACTGGAAACTTAGATTCTAAAGCTAGTAAAGATGTGGTAGAACTCCTAAAACTATCTAATCAAAAGTACAAACAAACCATCATTATGATTACACATGACTACAATTTAGCCTTAAATGCAGATAGAATTATCACAATAGATGATGGAAAAATAGTTTCAGATGAGTTGGTGGGTTAGACATGAATATTTTAAATAAATTAACAATTCGTCATTTGAAATTAAATAAGAAAAGAACAATCGTATCAATTATTGGAATTATTTTATCAACTGCTCTAATGGTTGGTATTGGTTTATTATTTTCAACATTAAGAGATAATGCAGTTCATGAAACTATTATTAATCGAGGAAGTTACCACTCAATGTTAAAAGATGTAAGCGGTAGAGATATCGATACTATCGAAAAAGAAAAAGGTATAAAGGATTACTTTCTATCAGAATTTATTGGCTATTCCAAATTAATAAATGATGAAGAAGAAAACTCAGATTTTTATCTAAAAATAGAAGCAGCAGATGGTAATTATTTTAAAGAGATTAGTTTAGTTCGTGGACGTCTTCCACAAAATGAGAATGAAATTATAGTTCCTCTTGGCTATGAAAATGATAAATATTTCAAATTAAATAGTAAATTGAATGTCTCATTAGGAACATTCTTAATTGGTGGAGAAGAAACAAAAAATATCTGTAGAGAGTGTACAGATGAAGAACAACAATTTATAGGAAAAGAAGAAAAAATATACACTATTGTTGGATATTATGGAAATAACCCTTATACTTCTTGGAATGATACTACAATTATCACTTCAATAGAAAAAATATCAAGTGATAAAGAATATAATATTTATTTTCATTTCAACAAGATGAAACAAACAGATGAAATTACAACAAAATTAAAAGAAAATCTAAATATAGAAGAAGTAAAATATAATAATTCACTTCTTGGACTTTCTGGAATATCAAAATATGATAATATTATTCAAACATTAGTAAAAAGCATGGCAATTTTATTAACTTTAGTAGCAATTGGTTGTATCATTGTAATTTACAATTCATTTGCGATTAGCGTATTAGAAAGAAAAAAACAATTTGGATTATTCTCGTCCATTGGTGCAACAAAAAAACAAATTAGAAAGACAGTACTATTTGAGGCAATTGTTGTTGGAACGATTGGAATCATCTTGGGAATATTAGGAGCACTTTTGGGAATTGGAATTGTTCTTATGATTATTAATTCATTACTTCCCAATTTATTAGAGGGAGGTCCGCTTCGATTATGTATCTATCCAGTATTTATTATTGTACCAGTTATATTTATGATCATAACGATTTTAGTATCTGCCTTTATTCCAGCAAGAAGAGCTAGTAAAATTAGTCCGATTGAAGCAATTCGATTAAATGATGATATTAAAATGCCTGCACAAAAATTAAAAACCCCAAAATTTATTCGTCATATTTTTAAAGAAGAGGGTGTCATAGCCTATAAAAATATGAAACGAAATAAGAAAAAATATCGTATAACGATCATTTCATTATTCATTAGTATTGTTTTATTTCTATCATTTAGTAGTTATATGCAATTAATGTTTCATGGTGTGGAAGATTTTGTCTCTAATCCTAGTTATGATGCTACCCTAAATCTATATAGTACTAGTTTAACAGATAAGGAAATAAAAGATTTAAGAAAAGAAAAATCCGTAAAACAATCTTTTTATGGAATTCAATATAGCCTAACTACATCAAGTAATATAGAAAAAAATTTCACAGAAGAATATAAAAAAATTTATCCTCAAGAGGAAGAAAGACATGACATAAATTTAATAGAGGTGCCAAAAGAGGATTTTGAAATTTATAAAAAAGATGCCAAAGTAACAAAGAATATTCCACTAATTTATAATAATTTTAGTCGAATTGAATATCAACAAGATAGTAGAAAATCCTATTCTATGAAAAAATTTGAAAACAAAAAAAGTATTCCTTTTGAATTATGTGAGAGTAGATTCGAAACAACTGAAACAGAGGAAACAAAAATAAGCTATGCTTGCGAAAAAGAAATTAAAGAATATGCTTTATTAAATAATGATTTCTTTGGAATTGAAGAATTTAAAGGAAATATTGAAATTACTATTTTAATCCCTGAAGGATATTTTGGTGATTTATCAGAATTTAATGATAGAATTATAAAAAACATTTATTTTGATTTAGATGAAAAAGTGAATACAATTCAAGATAAAATTGATTCCTTAGTAGAAAGTGGCAAAATAAAAGATGGTGACTATTTTGATATTAGAGAAAATGTGAAATATACAAGAAATATGATTTTTGTCGCAAAGTTACTAGTCTATGGGTTTATTAGTTTAGTGTCTTTAATTGGAGTCACTAGTGTATTTAATACTCTATATACAAGTATTCATTTAAGAAGAAGAGAATTTGCAGTATTAAGAAGTATAGGATTAACAACTGGAGGATTTAATAGAATGTTATTGTTTGAATGTTTCTTCTTTGGAATGAAATCGCTTCTTTATTCACTGCCAGTAAGTGTAGTATTAATTGTTGTAATTAACCATGTGATGGAAGGTATTTCCGATGCTGGAGGAATGATGTGGCCAGTTAGTAGTATAATTGGAGTAGTATTTGCAGTATTCCTTATCATATTGTTAACTACAATGTATGCAACAAGAAAGATTAAACATGAAAATATTATGGATGCCATCCGAGAAGAAAATATTTAAATTTGAAAAAAAGCTTAAAATCATGTTTCTGATGAATAAGCTTTTTTCTTTTTCATAAAATATATTGGTGAAGCAAATGAAGCAATTCTTAAGAAAAAATCGAGTAGTACTTCTTTTATTCTTTTTAATATTATTTAATATTGGATTATCTGTACAATTATATTTTCTAAAACAAAAAGAAACTCATAAAATAACAGAAGTATTAACATTTGAAACTGCATTGAAGGAAAAAAAAATTCACGAAATAGATGAGAATTATCAAATATCTATCTATTATCCAATCACATCTTATTCCAATTTGAATATAGAAATCGAACGTCTAATAGAAGAAAATATAAAAAATTTTAAGGAAGAAATTATTTTTCCTAATACATTAAATCAAATCTATAGACTAGACATTGTATATGAAACCTATAGTACAGATAAATATCTTTCTTATGTCTTTACGATTTTTCAAGATACTTTAGGGGCACATCCAATTTCTTTTTATAATACAATTTCTTATAATTTAGAAAATCAAAAAATGATTACCATCGATGACTTAATCAATCAAAATCCAAAATTTTTAGAAGTAGCTTCCAAAAATGTAAGAGATATTCTTTTGAAAAATCCCAAAATAGTAAATACAGAGATGATGATGCAAGGAACAATGCCTAATAAACAAAATTTTTCTACCTTTGCTTTGACAAAGGAAGGATACTTATTTTTCTTTTCTCCTTATCAAGTAGCACCATATAGTTCAGGAAAATTTCAAGTATTAGTACCTTATAAAAAATTTAATGAATAATTCGTGATAAAGTCCCAGGCATATAGAAATAAAAAACATAGATTATCATGGGGTGATATAAAATGACATTAGATTGGAATATGCTACAGAAATTACTAATTATTGCAATCGCTTGTAGTACAATTACAGTAGCATTTATTCAGAAAACAAAAAAGTTCTTTAAAAAAAGTACCTATATTACAACATATAGTTTCATTGTAAATGTGATATTTGGTTTTATCTTTTCTAAAACATTCACCGATTTAGATTATCTCAAAAGCCTTTGGGTTGGACTATTTAGTTTCATTGGAGCAGACACGATTTATAAAAATCTAGAAGGAAAATTATCTTCTTTTACTTCTCTACGTAGTGAAAAAGAGAAAGCAATAATAGAAAAAAATGAAAATGTGATAGGGGAGATTCCTCGTGATTAAAAATTATATGACATACCCATTAAAAAATATGCGAATAACACAAAGTTATTATGGAGATACTTCTCATAGAAAACATTGGGATAATGGGGCAGATTACAAAGATTATCCAATAGATGATGGTGGAGAAAATAGTGGAAGAGAAGCTATTTATTGTCCATGTGATGAAATGGTAGTTACTGCAGTAAAAGGAGTTGGGAATTCTGCAACGAACACAATATGGTTAGTATCAACATCTAAAGTAATAACGCCATCTTTTGAAGATATTGCCTTTATGACCTTAACTCATGCAAATGATGATGATTTAAAAAATGTAACAGTAGGAAGAAAATATAAGCGTGGAGAAATAATCTGCCATGAAGGGACAGATGGTGCATCAGCTAACCATATCCATATTACCTGTGGTAGAGGAAATAGTAATACATGGATTAAAAATAGTAATGGTAGTTGGGTTATTTTAGGAAATACAAAAAAACCAGAAGAAGTTTTTTATATGGATAGAAGTTTTACAAAAGAAATTTGGGGTGGGTATTTGCCATGGATAGATTTACCAAATCAAAAAATAGGAACACCCATATCAAGAGATAATTCAAAAAATCAAATAGAAGTATTAGTAGATAATTTAAATGCTAGAAAAGAGCCATCCATAACTTCAGAAAAAATTGGATATGTAACAAAAGGAATTTATAACTTTACAGAAAAAATTAATCAAGACAGGTATACTTGGTATAAAATAGAAGATTTTTATATCGCATATCAAGAAGGTTGGGAAAATATTTATCTGAAGGATGAATCAGAAGATAATCAAGAAGAGATAATTTCTAGTCCAAAATTCATATTTCACTGTCAGAAGACTGGAAAATATATTATTACGCTAAATGAGGGAGAAGAACTATATTTATTACCAAAACAAAAGTAGACAATTGTCTACTTTTAAAATTAATTTGATTTTTTTGAAAATTGTTTTTTTAATTGCTTAAACTCTTTATTACTAACTTGACTAGATGTTAGTTGATCATAATTAACATAAATACAATCTGCACCTTCTTTTTGACGTGTAAATAAAAAGTCAGTAGCTTCTGCTAAATCAGGTAGGTATGTTTTATGTTCAAAATTAATTGGTCTACCAAAAATACCACGATAGAATATAGCGTTTTTTTCTACAGTAACAGAAGCAAAAGAAAAACGATTTCCATTTTCTGTAATATACAAATTTTGAATAAATAATCGATTTATATTTCCATGATAGATTGTTTTCATAATCTTCCTCCATAAATATGACTTATTATAACAAAACAAAAATAAAAATCAAATAGAAAAGTTCAAAAAAAATAAAAAAGTTTGCTATACTAAAAATAGGAGTGTGATACTTTGAAAAAACGAATAAAACCAAAAATAAAAGAAACAGAGTCTACAACTTTTAATCAAGTATTAGAGGAAGAGGAATGGTACCAAAAAAGTTTTGAAAAAGAAGATTATCCAAAAGAAACCTTAAATGTATCTGAATGGAATGAATGTACGTTCAAAGATATTTCTTTTGAAAATAGTAATTTAAAAGATATCAGCATTCTAGATTGTAAATTTGAACACTGTGATTTTTCAAACGTAGACTTCTCATCTCGTGCTTTTTATAGAGTAGAATTTAAATCATGTAAATTTGTAGGAACCAGCTTCATAAAAGATTATTTTCATGATACATTGTTCGAAAATTGTAATTTAGACTATAGTAATTTTGTGGATTCTAAAATAATGAATTCAGAAATAGTAAATAGTTCCTTAAAAGAATCAAGATTTTATACTCTAGAAATGTCAAATTTACAGTTTCAAGATTGTAATCTAAGCGGATTAGAAATTATCGATACTAGTTTTAAGAATATAGATGTATCAACATGTAATATTGAAAATTTACGTTCAAATATAGATAATCTAAAGAATATGGTTATATCAAGAGAACAAGCAATGGATTTAATTTCAATATTTGGCCTAATAACTAAAAATTAGTTGACATATAGTAAAATAATAAATAAATATTATCTTTGAAACACAAAAAAAATATGATAAAATCATGATGGAAAGAATAGGAGGGAAAAATGAACATGGAGAGTAAAAATAAGCAAAATGAAAAGAAAATGGGAATAAAAGAGTGGATTTTTTGTATAGCTGGAATCATTCTGTTTACTTCCTTTATGGTATTACCTCCAGTATTTAGACTTATATTTCCAAAAGAAGATATTGTAACTAATAAGAAAGAACCAAGTCAAAAGCCAAATAAACCAGAAGGACCAATTATAGTAGACGACAGTTCTTATGATAAAATTACTTGTAGAAAAACATTACCAACAAACGAAATAGTAGAAATAGTACTATCCCATGACGAAAGAAAATTAAAAGTATATATAGAAAAAAATACACAATCTTATCAAGAAACAACAGAAGAAGAATTTCAAAAAATAAAACAAGATTGTGATTACCCACAAGCCCCATATCTTAGAATTGAGGGGTTTCAATATATTTGTGATAGTCAAAATAAGAATGTTACAATCACGAAAAAATATGATTTAAAAACATTTGCTAATACAACTATTACTTTAGAAGATGGTTCAATTGATTTGGTAAGTATTCCTTATTTATATAATCAAAACATAGATAATATTCAAAAAAATTTGGAAAATGAACAATATATTTGTAAATAAAAAGTAGTTACTTCCTTGAAAGTAACTACTTTTACTCTTTTTTGAGAAAAGAATAGAAAGATAAAAAAATTAAAAATACAGCTAGAAAAATACTAATAGAAAAATAAAAATTTGTATGAAAACTAAAGAACTGATTACCAAGTAAATTTCCAATTAAAAGTAATAAAAGAACCAAATCCTCATAATTAGGACTTAAGGAAAAAGCATATAAAATTAGTTCTTTTAAAAGATAAATTAAAAGTACCATAGGAAAAAAGTAAAGCAGAACATAAGAAAAAGATAGTGTAGCTTCAACTCGTTCTAAAATATTTAAAAAGGAAATCTTTTGATAAGTGACCATTAAAGGATTTTTATAAAGATTAGTTAACTGTACTCCTAAAGAACTTAAAATTAAAAATAATGTAACAAATAGAAAAATACCACTAAATAGAATAGATTTTATCCAAGTTTTTTGACCACCTTCTTTTCTTTTTAAAGAATTTTTTGGAAAATATAGTAATAGAAATAATGGGAGAGGAAAAGAAAGAAAAAAATAAAGAGAACTCCTTAGAATAGAAGAGATGCTAGTAGAAAATAATGGTTTTATTTTTAAAAAATTCGATTGTGGAAGAATCCCAAACATAGAAATAATAAAGAATAATATATAAAAATAAAAACATATTTCAGAAGTTCTGAATATTACCTCCTGTTCCTTTCTTAAAAAATAAAAAATAAGTAATAAAAATGGTAAAGTGATTAAAAATTGATGTACTTCGGGAAGTAAATAGAAATGTATGAAACTTGTAAATTCTTGTGTAACGAACAGTAAAATACAGCTAGAAAGAAGAAAGAGAATACCCAAGATAAAAAAGAAGCCTTTTGGAAATAAAAATTTAATTTTTTCAAAAAGGGTCTTATTGGGTAAATAAAAATACAACCTTTTTATCAAGAAAGTAAAACCAATCATTAAAATAGAACCAATAATAATAGAAAACAGAGCATCCTGGTTACTAATCATCGTAATTTTATGAAATCCTAAAAATGGAATAAATGAATTCAAAAGAAAGAAGAATACCGTAAAATACTGAAATCCTGTAATCTTGTGTTTATTCATTTTGAAATTCTCCTTTCTAAATAAGAATTTGTATAGCTTATCTTAATATCAAATTTTAAAGAAGTCTTAGGAAAAAGTACATTGGAATCCTCTAAAGAAGATAAATGATTCTGTTTCATTTTATATTTTAATTTTAAAAGATCATAATCCTGATCCTGATAATATATTAAAATCTTTCGAAGATCTTTTTGTAAATTTTCTTTAAACTTATTAGAATTCTTATTAATTTCTGTTTTTAAATGAAAAGTAATTTGATTCTTTTTGATCTCTATATTTGTTTCATTTTTTACAATCGTAGTATTCTTATAAATTGCCTGATTTATGTTATTTTGGAGTAAATTAAATAAGACAGTTTCTTCTGTGGATAACGTATCTAATATTTTTAAATTTTTTAGTAAAGAGATACCATTGATTTCTAAATTTTTATCAAAAGATATTAGTGGTAAATAACTATTTTTATCTATCAAAATATCCTCTAAAAAATGTTCAAAAGTAACAGAAAAACTAGTACCCATATATTCTTGATTCATCTGAATTAAATCACTGATTTCTTTAGAATCTATTTTCTCTTCAAATAAAATATTCATTGGAGAAGAAAGTTCTACAAGTTCGAAATTATTTCTAATCTCTGGATGATTCAGCAAATAGTTAATAATTTCTTGAAGCTTACTATTTATAACATCTTCTGATAAGACTAGGACATCCATATGAGAAAGATAGATTTTCTTATTACTTTTTAAATATAAAAAATGAAGGGCTTCATCAATAGATTCTCCTGTTGCATCATAAGTAATATATTCTTTTTGTAGAGAGCCATCATCCTGTTCTCCTTCGACAACATTAATGTAAAGATGATATTCTTCATCTTTATAATCAATTCCAAGTAGACTGACAATTCCTAACTTGTTTAGTTCAGTGTAAGAACTACATCCAGTAAAAAGTAAAAGTAAAGTAAAAATAAAAAGTAATTTAGTTTTTTTCATTAATAGACCTCCCACGTACTTTATTTTTTTGAGCCAAAAGTGGATTTCTATATTTAGTTTTTTTAACATTATTAATTCTAATAAATGCATCCTTTTGATCGTTTAAAATAAGTGGAGAAAATGGGGTCAAATATGGTTTATGGAAAGAGTGCATGCTAGAAAGTTTTATAATTAAAAATAAACTTCCAAGAAAAATACCATAGATTCCAAACATAGATGCTAAAATCATAAAAAGAATTCGAAAGTATCGGATTGCATTTGATAATTCAATAGAAGAAAACACCAGCCCAGAAATGGCAGAAATCGCAATAACAATAATCATAATTGGAGAAATAATACCAGCACTAACGGCAGCATCTCCTAAAACTAAACCTCCTAGAATAGAAACAGCAGTACCAACAGTAGATGCCATTCGTAAATCACTTTCTCTTAGAATCTCAAAAGACACGGTCATCAGAAGAGCCTCTACTAAAGCAGGAAAGGGAACAGTTAATCGTTGTGATAGAAAGTTTAACAATAAATCTGTGGTAATGGCATCATGATTATGAGTAGTAATTGCAATATAATAGGCAGGAATTAAAATAGAAATTAAAAAGGCACAAAGTCTAATAATACGGATAAAAGAAATATTAATAGGTTTTTGATAATAATCATCTGGCGTATGAAATAAATCAATAAAAAAACAAGGGAGAATTAAAGCATAGGGACTATTATCTGAAAGAATAACTACTTTTCCTTCCAAAAGAGCCATAGAGGCAAGATCTGGTTTTTCAGTTGTTAAGATAGAAGGAAAAATTGTAGAATCTTCTTGTAAATAATCTTTTAAATAAAGGCAATCCAAAATACCATCAATATTAATTCTTTGGAGTTTTTTCTTGATATCTAATACCAAAGTATCATCTGCAATATTTTCCATATATAAAATTCCAACTCTTGTAGCAGATTGTTTTCCAATTTCTAATGTATCAAACCATAAACTTTTTGTTTTAATACGTTTACGAATAAGTCCCAAATTTTTATTAAAATTTTCAGTAAAGGAATCCTTTGGTCCACGTACAGACACTTCTTCTTCACTACTTGTAATTCCACGATCTAAATTAGCTCTAGTTTCAATTCCAAAGTAATTCTCATCATCAACATAAAAAATGGTATAACCATTCCACAATTTATTTAAAAGTTCTTGATAATCATTAATTTTAGAAACATTATGACTAGGAATAGAATTATAAAAAAATAAAAATAAATCTTTTGGTAGAGGAATATCTTCATCGATAATTTTCGCAATATTTTTTAAAACAACTGCACTAATATCAGAACCGCTGGTTAAAACTTCTGAATAAACTAAAGTGATTTTTTGACCCTGAATCGTAATTTCTTTATAAATAATATCTGATGCATAATTGGTTTCTTTTTTTAAACGTTCTAACATATTATCCCTTCTTTTCCTTAGTTTTAGTATGTAAAAAAAAATAAAAAATATGAAAAAAATAAAAAATCCTTCATTTTCATAGTGAACTTTTTGTTTTTACGATATAATAAAAATTGGATGTGAGAAACATGGTAGAAATAAAAGTAGACGACGTATATGATGTAACAATCGAAAAACAAGATCATTTTGGTAGAGGAATCGCAAAGGCGAAAAATATGGTAATCTTTATAAGAGAAGCATTGCCAGAAGATCATATCAAAGTAGAAGTAACCGATGTAAAGAAAACCTTTGCGATTGGAAAAATCAAAGAAATGAAGAAATCATCAAAACAAAGGACAGAACCATATTGTAAATATTATGATATTTGTGGTGGATGTCAAATCATGCATCAGAAATATCCATATCAACTAGAATTTAAACAAAAAAAGGTAAAAGAACTTTTTAGTAGATATGCAGAAATAGGTGAGTTAGAAATTGAATCCATTCTTCACGGAAAAGAATTTCATTACCGAAATAAAGTGGTTTTTCATGGAGTGAATAGAATTCTAGGATTTTATAAGGAAAAAAGTAAATCGTTAATCAAAGTAAAATTGTGTTTACTATTAGAACAAGAATTAAATATTATTTATAACAAAATTATTGATTATTTAAACGAAACACCTGAGTCTACGATTCGCAATCTAATGATTAGAAAAACATCACAAAATGAGTTTATGATAGTAGTAGATGGAGATTTAAAGGATAAGAATGAATTTTTAGAATATATAAAAGACTTAAATATAAACTCGATATTTTTAAATAATCAACTAGTAAAGGGAAAACGTTATATTACAGAAAATATTTTTGATTTAGATTTTAGAATTTATCCAGAGGCTTTTTTTCAAGTGAATTATGAAATGATGAAGGCATTATATCAACTAGTAATCGATTATTACAAAAAGAAAAAATATAACAAGATACTAGATTTGTATTGTGGGACTGGTACGATTGGAATGCTTTTATCTCCTTATGTAAATGAGGTGGTTGGGGTAGAAGTAGTAAAAGATTCTATTAAGGCTGCAAATCAAAATAAGGAATTAAATAATATTACGAATATTAGATTTATTGAAGGGAAAGTAGAAGATAAAATATCATCGTTCAAAGAAATAGACTCTATTGTAGTGGATCCACCAAGAAGTGGATTAAATAGTGAGACGATCGAAACTATTTTAGAAATATCTCCACAAAGTATTGTATATATTTCATGTGACCCCGTAACTCTTGCAAGAGATTTAAAAGTTTTACTGGAAGATTATGAATTAGTAAAAGCAAACTTAGTAGATATGTTTCCCAATACTTATCATATAGAGACTGTAACAATTTTAGAAAGAAAACCAAAGAGAACGTTTAATAATTATGGAATCCTAATCAATTTAAAACATCCCTATAAAAAAGAAGATTTTGTTGGAATGTCTTTAATAAAAACAAAGGATATTAATGGAAAAACGATTCTTATAGATGAAATTGCTTATAATCATTATTTGAGCTTTAGAAGTGCTTTAGCAGAGGAAGAGATTCAAATAGGAATTAAAAGTGCTTATAGAACTTATGAAGAACAACAAAAGTTTTATGAAAGGGCAACAAGAAAAAAAGAGGTAAATACAGTTGCTCCACCAGGATATTCAGATTTTCATACGGGATTATCTTTAGAAATTGAGGTACTATCTTCACCACTTGAAAAATCAAAAGCACATAAGCATACTTATAAAAGATTACAAGAATTAGCACCAGAATATGGATTTGTTCTAAGATATCCTAAGAAAAAAGAAAAGTTTACTGGAAGAAAGGCAAAAAAAAATCAATTTAGATATGTTGGAAGTGGAATTTCTAGAGTACTAGAAAAACATCAAATAACATTAGAAGAATATCATAATGAAAAAGTAGAGGAGGATGAAGAATGAAAGAAGAAACAAAAAATATCATAATTATTGGGTTAGTATTAGTAGTCATCGCAATTATTTTTGTGATTGGTGGAGGTACTGGAAAGAAGGAAGAGAAAATGAATCAAGAAACATTAAAAGGAACACACAAGATTGAGATTGTCATTAAGGATTATGGAACAATCAAAGCTGAACTATATGCAGATATCGCACCAATTACAGTAACGAACTTTTTAAAATTAGTAAATGAAGGCTTCTATAATGGATTAACATTTCATAGAGTGGTTTCAGGGTTTATGATTCAAGGTGGAGATCCAAACCATAATGGAAGTGGTGGAAGTAGTGAAAATATTAAAGGAGAATTTGCTGCAAATGGCGTAGAAAACTCATTAAGTCATACAAGAGGAACAATTTCTATGGCCAGAGCAACAAACCCAGATAGTGCAAGTAGTCAGTTCTTCATTATGCATGAAGATAATCAAGGACTAGATGGAAATTATGCAGCTTTTGGACGAGTAACTGAAGGAATTGAGATTGTAGATGAAATTTGTGAAAAAACACCTGTAGAAGAGGATGGAGAATCTGTTAGCATTGAAAATCAACCAGTAATCGAAAAGATTATAGAAGTTAAATAAAAATTATGATATAATATAGAAGATTAAATCTTCTATATTTTTTTGCTTAGGAGGAAGAAGAGTATGAATAAAATTGTAATAAAAAAAGAAGGAACATTATTAGAATACTTAGTAGAAAATTCTGATTATTCTAGAAATAAAATTAAAAACTTATTAAAGTATCATATGATTACAATCAAAGGTGTAAAACAAATAAAACATGATACTCTTGTAAAGCCAAAACAGGTAATTATAATTTCTAATGAAAAGAAAGAAACTAAAATAGGAAATATCGATATCGTTTATGAAGATGAAAATTATCTAGTAGTAAATAAACCAAGTGGAATGTTAACGGTATCAACAGAAAAAGAAAAAAATAGAACTTTATATCATTTTGTAAGACAATATATCAAAGACCAAAATAAAAATCAGAAGATATTTATAGTACATCGACTTGATAGAGAAACGAGTGGTCTTGTTTTATTCGCAAAAAGTGAAGACTTAAAAAGAAAATTACAAGAAAATTGGGAAATGGTTGCACTAGAAAGAAAATATCAAGCTGTAGTATCAGGAATATTAGAGAAAAAAGAAGACGATTTAATTAACTTTTTAAAAGAAAACTCTCAAAATCGTGTATTTATTTCTCAAAATAAAACAGGAAAACGTGCTGTTACACGTTATAAAGTTGCAAGAGAAAATAAAAATAGTCTTTTAGATATTGAAATTGAAACAGGAAGAAAAAATCAAATTCGTGTACAATTAGCATCTATCAATCATCCAATTCTTGGAGATATGAAATATGGAAATGTAAAGGCTAAAAGATTATTTTTACATGCAAACTTACTAACGATTAGAGATCCAAAAACAGGAAAATTAATAACTTTTGAAAGTAATACACCAAGAGATTTTTTAAGACAACTATAACTTCACAAAAAAAAAAAAGAATAGTATACTAAATAAAAGGAGTATAGATATGGAATATTTAAAAAATGAATTAAAAAAATTATTTGTAACATCACTAACGACTTCAATCGTTATGATTGTTTTAGGAGTACTTCTATTAATGAAACCAGATTTTATTTTAACGACACTATCTACAATTATTGGATTAATCATTTTAGTCCCTGGTGTAATTTCATTGATTGATTATTTTAAAACAAACTATATGCCAAACTTAGTAGTAGGAGTAATTGCATCTATCTTAGGTCTAGTTTTTATGTTTAAACCGACATTTATCTCAAGCATTTTGCCATTTGTTCTTGGAATTTACTTTGTGATTAATGGACTTAGTAGATTACAATATGCATTAGAAATGAAAAAGCAAAGAATACCAGAGTGTACACCTTCCATTATTTCAGCAGTTCTAATTCTAGGATGTGGAGTATTACTAATCATTAATCCATTTAGTGGTGCGATGGCTATGACACAGGTAATTGGAATATTTATGATTATCTATGCAGCATTAGATATCTATAATGCAGTAACAACAAGAAGAAAAGTAAAAGATTTTGTGAAAGAGATAAAAAATGATGAAGAAAAATAAATTAACAAATGAACAAAAATACAAATATGCAAAATATAATCTAATATGTTGGTATTTGATTATCATTACTGGAATCCTAACAATTGCACTATCGCTATTATCTTTGTTTAAAAATATTTCCCCAATCTATGCTGTAATCAGTTTTATTTTGGAAATAATATTTACAAAAGTAAGAGAAAAATTTAGAAGTACGAATGAAAAAGAATAGAAAAATAACATTCTATTCTTTTTAAATGTCTAGAAACTAACAATCAAAATTATCAAAAAAATCAGGAATAAAACTTGATTTTTGAGTTTCCCCTTCTTGGATGAATGCATTTGTAATCCCAATATCACAGGCATAATCAATGATCTCATCGTATTCTTCTTCGGTTAAAGTACGATTTAAATTTTTAAAGTTAGGAATATTTCTAACAGGGGTATATTGATTCATAATACTAATAATAATATGATTATGGTAGGTATCATATAAGTATTTCAAAATATTTTTAGAATCTTCCTCGAGTCCAGGCAGACATAGATGTCTTACAATAACTCCCTTTTGTAATAATCCGTTCTTATCATACTTAGGTTTTCCTACTTGTTTCACCATTTCTTCTAAGCTTGCCTTTACATAAGAAGTATAATTTGAAACATTAGAATAAGGCTTCGCAATCTTTTCGTCAAAATACTTAAAATCAGGCAGATAAATGTCAATAATTCCATTTAGCATCTGAATTGTTTCTACTGTTTCATAACCGCTTGTATTATAAATAATAGGAAGAGTAAGACCATGTTTTCTCGCTAGACGAATTCCTTCTACAATAAGCGGAACATAGTGGGTAGGAGTAACTAAATTAATATTATGTGCTCCCATCTTTTGTAACTTTAAGCAAATATCAGAAAATTCTAAAATAGAAATCTCTCTTCCAACATGCTCAGAACTAATTTTATAGTTCTGACAGAAGATACATTGCAAATTGCAATAAGTAAAGAAAATCGTTCCAGAACCATTGGTACCAGAAAGACAGGGTTCTTCCCATTCGTGAAGAGAAAATCTCGCAATTTTCATCTGATTAGAGGCACCACAAAAACCCTTAGCTACATTTCTATTAATTCCACAATTTCTAGGACAAAGATGACAACTATTAAATTTTTCTAGCATAAACTTCACCAAAAAGTATTATACTAAAAGAAAAGAAAAATAAAAATAGGTTTTAATAACCTATTTTAAGAAGTTGAAGAAACAGTAACTTTTAAACTTTTTCTGTTACAAATATTATCTAAAGATAAACGATATTGTTTTGCAATTTGATAGGCAAACGCGGTTAAAATTAAAGTTTCCCCATTTTCATAAGCACTAATAGTAGATTGTGTTGTATTTAGTAATTTAGCTAATTCATATTGATTAAGACCTTGCTTTAGACGAATCTTTCGAATATTTTTACCTATACGTTTTAAATCTAGAGGTTTTTTCTTATATTGTATTGCCTTTTCTGTCATAACTAAACCAGCAACATAATCCATAGAATGATTAGTTAAATTGCAAAAATCATTTAATTTTCGTAACGGAATTAATTCACGTCCTGTTTCCCATCTGGAATAAGTGGTTTGACAAACATTTAAAAGTTTTGCGATTTCTTCCTGAGTAAAGTCCATATCTTCTCTAATATCTTTTAGTCTATGAAATAATGATAAATTACTATTACTAAAAATCATATTATCACCTAAATATATTTTCCGTTATTTTAATAAATATGATTTTTTCTTATGCATAAATACGATTTATATGTTATAATCGATAACTAGGAGAGATGGAAAATGGAAGTAAAAATTGTTGAATCATACTGCAAATATATCATAGAACCTTTAGATACAAGAAAAAGTCAACTAGAAAGAGAACTAATAACGGCAAATTTTTTTCAAAAATCAAGAATAAAATTTGAATTAAAAGAATTAAATAAATTATTAAATGAAAAGTTAATCAGATTAACAGAATTAATTTATGAACAAGAATGATCATGAGTAGTACAATAGTTGCAAAATATACATAATATGTAGTATAATCATCATTATAAAATTATAAATTAAGGAGTGAAAAAATGATAGAAGGAAAGAAAAACGGATATGTAATTGGAGTTTTAGGAGCCCTAATAGGAGGATTAATCGCATCCCTTCCATGGATTTTAATGTATGTATATGGAGATATGATTTTATCACTTTTAGCTTTGCCAATTGCCTTAGGTGCATGGAAAGGATATCAATTATTTAAGGGAAAAGAAGATAAAAAATTACCATATATTGTAGCAGTAATTTCATTATTATGTGTTACTGTAGCTACATTGATTATTATTCCATTATTATTGGGAGTAGAAAATGGTTGGACTTTTTCATTAGATACACTAGAATCTCTTTATAATTTTTCTGATTTTAAAACAGCAATTATGAAAGATTATGCAATCTCTGTATTATTTACATTTATGGGAATTGGTGGAATTCTAGGAAAAATTAAAGAATCAGTAGATGATGAGTAAAAATAAAGTATAAAAAACTTTTCTTTTTGTAAAAAACGATATATAATAATGAAACGGAGGAAAAGTTTATGGCAAAAATAAAAAATGTAGTACCTTATGTTGTAGGTGTTTCTACTTTGGTAGTAGGAGTGCATCTAATAAAGAAAAATATAGAATTAAATAAGAAGTTAGATAATAATCAAATATCTGATGGATACAAAGGGCGTCATTATATTGATTTAATAAATCCAGAAAATGAACAGACAAAAGAAGAAGAAAATGGACGTCGATACATAAAATTAAGATAAAAAGCAAATTCTTTAAAATGAGTTTGTTTTTTTTATTGCCTTGAAATGAAAACAAAATTATGATAAGATAAAAGAGCTATGAGGGAGTAGTTACACTGAATAAAAGTGATTATAAGGCGTCATCTCAAAAGAAAAATCTTTTCGCTTTATAATGTGATACGAAGAGTATTATTAACAAGACTTTTAGTTTAAAAAGACTAGAAGTCTTTTTCTATGAAAGAAAGGGATAATTTATGAATTATATATTATTAATAATTGGATTTATTTTATTAGTAAAGGGAGCAGATTTCTTCGTAGATGGGAGTAGTAATTTAGCAAAAGTATTTAAAATACCAACACTAATCATTGGACTTACAATTGTTGCATTTGGTACTAGTGCGCCAGAGGCTGCTGTAAGTATTATGGCATCTTTAGAAGGAAATAATGCAATTTCTATTGGAAATGTAGTGGGCTCTAATATATGTAATCTACTACTAGTACTAGGAATCAGTGCATTATTTAATCCCATAAAAACTACAAAGAAAGTAATTAATAGAGATTATTTAGTATCTATTTTAGCTTCTATAATTTTATTAATTATGATAATAGAAGAATTTATAACAGGTGGAAATATTGCACATATTTCAAGAAGTGAAGGACTTATTCTTTTTTGCATATTAATTATTTATGTTTATGCACTAATTGCAGATGCAATTTCTGAAAAGAAAAAGTTAGAAGTAGAAAAAAGAAAATTTGCATTAAAAGATTTAATTTGGATTATTGGGGGATTAATTGCTATTTTAGTTGGAGGAAATTTGGTTGTAGATTCTGCTATTGCAATTGCTAAAGATTATCATATTAGTGAAAACTTAATTGCTATTACAATCGTTGCCGTTGGTACATCTCTTCCAGAATTAGTAACAAGTGTCATTGCTGCAAAAAAGAATGAGGCAGATATCGCAATTGGTAATGTCATTGGAAGTAATATTTTTAATATTTTATTTGTATTAGGAATATCTGCAACAATTTCTCCATTAACAGTTAATTTGATAGCATTTATCAATATATTAGCAGTTCTAGTTGTAGAAACTTTAGTATATATATTATTAGTTAAAAATTTCGAAATAGGACGAAAAAAGGGAATTTTAATGATATTGATATATATATGTTATATATTGTATAATATAGTTAGATAATTAAGAATAGGAGAGGAAACATGAAGAAAGAAAAATGGCATTCTTTGAAAATAGAGGATGTCTTAACAAAGTTAAAAACATCCACCACTGGTTTAACAGAAAAGGATGTAAATAAACGTATTGAAAAGTATGGAAAAAATGAACTTCCTCAAAAAAAGAAAACTAGCATATTTCAAATAGTATGGGAAGAAATTACAGATCCTATTGTCTTACTTTTAGTTGTTACTGTAATATTCTCTTTTTGTATTGGAGAAATGATAGATGCTTGTGCGATTATATTTATCATCGCAGTTGATTTAATTCTTGGTACAATTCAAGAGTGGAATGCAGAAAAAAATACGCAAGCACTAGCTAGTTTAATTAGAGTTCATTGTAATGTTATTAGAAATGGTGTAGGGTATCAAATTGATTCTAGTGAATTAGTAATTGGAGATATTGTAGAATTAGAGTCTGGTGATAAAATAAGCGCCGATTTAAGAGTTATAGAATCTCATAACTTACAAATTGATGAAGCAGTACTCACAGGGGAAAGTGTTGGAATTCAAAAAAATTCATCTGTATTAAAAGAAGAAACACAACTAGCAGAAAGAAAAAATATGGTATATGCAGGAACATCAGTTATTACAGGAAGAGCTACTTGTGTAGTAGTTGCAACAGCTATAGATACAGAGATTGGTTCTATTGCAACTCATGTAGCAAATGCAAAAGAAACCAAGTCACCACTTACGATTCGAATGGAGAAATTTTCCAAACAAATCACAGGCTTAATCATAGCAATTGCAATTATTATTGCTATAGTATTGTACCAAAAAGGGACACCAGGAGGTGAAATTTTCTTATCTGTAATTGCTTTAAGTGTATCTGCTATGCCAGAAGGTCTACCTTTAGCCCTAACAATGGCATTAACCATTGGATCTAACCGAATGGCAAAAAAACAAGTAATTGTAAAGAAATTAAATTCAGTAGAAAGTCTAGGTAGCTGTACAGTAATTGCGAGTGATAAAACAGGAACACTTACAGTAAATGAACAAACAGCAAAAATAATTTTACTACCTAATGAAGAAAGTTTTGAAATAGAAGGTAGAGGATATAACGGAAGTGGAAAAATTGTTCCAAAAGAGAATGCAAACGTTATAAATGCCAAGGAATTATCCATTCTTGGAGTGTTAAATAATGAAGCAAACCTAGAATATAAAAAGGGAGAATGGGTTAGTTATGGAGATTCTATTGATATTGCTTTTTTGGCCTTAGGGAAAAAAGCAGATATTGATACTTCTTCTTACAAAAAAGTAGGGGAAATTCCTTATGAATCAGAAAATAAATATTCAGCCCTATTTTATGAGAAAGACGGAAAAATACATTGTACAGTCAAAGGCTCTATTGAAAAAGTTATGGAATTTTGTAATACCATGGTAGGAAAAGAAAAAAAACAACTAATAGATAAAAAAATCTTAAATAAACAAAATGAATCTCTAGCAAGGGAAGGATATCGTGTTATTGCCTTAGCAGATGGAATCATTGATGAAGAAGAAGAGTATCAAGAGTCATCTATAAAAGATTTGACGTTTCAAGGTTTGGTAGGATTTATTGATCCAGTAAGAGAAGAAGTTAAAAAATCGATACTTGAATGCAAAGGGGCTGGAATTAAAGTATTAATGATTACAGGAGATCATCCACTAACTGCCTACAAAATTGCAGAAGAGCTTCATTTAGTAGAAAATGAAAATCAAGTAGCAACAGGAATAGAAGTAAACGAAGCACTATCAAAAGGAGAAAAATTCTTTGATGAATTTGTAAATGAAAAACGAGTTTTCAGTAGAGTAACTCCAATGGATAAACTAAATATTGTAGAATCACTAAAAAGACAGGGAGAATTCGTTGCTGTAACAGGAGATGGTGTAAACGATGCACCAGCGATTAAAAGTGCCAATATTGGCGTTGCTATGGGAAGTGGAACAGACGTTGCAAAAGAAACAGCAGATATGATTATTATTGATGATAATTTTAAATCAATTGTAAAGGGAGTAGAAGAAGGAAGATGTGCCTATAGTAATATTAGGAAAATTTGTTATATGCTTCTATCTTGTGGTTTAGCAGAAGTTTTATTCTTTGTTCTTGCAATTATCTTTGATTTACCAATCCCGTTAGTAGCAATTCAGCTACTATGGTTAAATCTTGTAACGGATGGATTACAAGATGTAGCTTTATCTTTTGAAAAAGTAGAAAAGAAAATAATGAAAGAACCACCAAGAAATCCAAAAGAATCTTTATTTAATAGAGAATTATTAGAGGAAATCTTAGTTGCAGGACTTGCAATTGGTGGATTAGTATTTATCGTATGGTATTACTTAATCAATCAAGTGCATATGGAAGAAAAAATGGCACGTGGGTACATTATGGCGTTAATGGTATTTATGCAAAATATTCATGTCTTTAATTGCCGTAGTGAAAAAGAACCATTCTATAAAGTTTCCTTAAGAACAAATCTATTTATTCCAATTATTATCTTTGGCTCTATGATGCTACAAATGATTGTAATGGAAGTACCATTTTTAAGTAATTTCTTACAGGCAACGAAAGTACCATTAGGAGATTTAATTACACTATTTTTAGTATCTATGCTTATTCTACCAATCATGGAAATCTATAAAAAGGTCAAATATTTTAAAAAAGTTAACAAATAATTAACAAATAAGCGAATAAAGTTTAACTTTATTCGTTTATTTTGGTATAATATAAAACGACTGAATAAATTTAGGTGGTGAAAAAATGCAAATAATAAAAGAAGTTCAAAAACTATTAGGACAGAATAAAATAAAAGAGGCACAAGATTTATTAGAGGAAAATAAGGCTACTTTAGATTATGATGATTATCATGCATATCTTGGATTATCCAAAGAATTAAATCATGAATTTGATGCAGCATTAAAAGAATATTATAAAATACAATACGTTGGGGAAAGAATTAGTAAAAAATTCTATCACTACCATTTAGCTGTTTGCTTAAATGCTTTGGGAAATCCAAAACAGGCATTAGCCAATCTTGTAGAAATAGAAGATTACATTTCTAAAAAGGATTTAACCCTTCATTGGCAATTCTATATAACATATAGTATTCTTGGAGATGATTTAAATGCCAAGGAACATTTGGAAATAGTATGTAAAGAAAAAAAAGACTTTTCTTATCAAATACGATATGTAAATCTTTTAAATAACTTGGGACAAACAAAAGAAGCTTATGAATTAGAAAAAAAATTATATAAAAAGTATTCTAATGAACAATTTTTAGTTAGGGAACTAGCAGTTAGTTGTTATAATCTCCAAAAGTATGATGAGTCTATAAAGTATTTTCAAAAACTTGATGAAATGGGACAAGCAATCGATTTGGATTATCTTAATATCGCTAATATTTATATAATCAAAGAACAACACGAAAAAGCGATAAAGATACTATCAAAAACAAGAATGAAAGATGCTCAAGTTCAAATTAAATATGCTTATTGTTATGCAGAAATGAATAATAGAAAACAGGCGGTGAAGTATTATAAAAAAGCAATAACGGAGGAACCTAAAAATATTGCAGGAGTCATAGCATTCTCTGAATACTATCAATCATTAGGAGAACTAGATAATGCTACCAATTTATTAAAAGAATACCTTAGTAAAAATAAAGAATATGCAGGAAGGATTAATTATGAAATTGCACGAATAGAAAGTGATAAAGGAAACTTTAAAAAGGCAATTTCATATCTAGAAAAAGCGAGAAAAGTAGATGATTATCCATTAATTTTATGTGATTTAGCATGGAATTATAAACAGCTAGGAAAATATAAAGAACAAAGGGAAATCTTAGAAGGACTAGTAAAAATTTATCCAAATGATAGTTGGATGGTACAAGAACTAGCTTCCTGCTATCTACATCTTAACGAATTAGACAAAGCCTTAGAAAAATATAAACAAATCGACCTCACGGCTCCAGAAGCTGATGTAGATGGTTGTCTTTATGAAATGGGCTTACTATATGAAAAACTAGGGGATTTTAAAACAGCAAAGGAAAACTTCTTAAAGGTAAGAAAAAATGATTCCCATGTTCCAGGTCACTTAGTAAGATGTTCTATAGAATTAGATGAGATGGATGAAGTAGAAAAATGGATGAAAATGATTCCTATTTTTGAAGAGATGAAAGATGATCCATGGTTTATAGAAATTTATTTAGACTATTTAGTAAGTAGGAAAGAATATGAAAAAGTATTAGAATGTACCGAGGAAACAAAAACAAGAATTCCAGAAATTTTATACTTACAAAAACAAAGTATTGCAAAATACTATCTTTCTAAAAATAAAGAAGATAAAAGATTAGAAGAAGCACTAAAAATGTGTAAAAAATTAAGAAAATCATACGATGAGAATATGGAAACTACTTTAATGATTGCTTCTATTTTAAATAAAATGGGAAAAGGGGAGGAAGCTAGAAAATACCTAGAAAAAGCAAAAGAACAGGGTAGAAAAGATAGTATCATAGAAAGAGAATGGATTATTAATTATCAACTATCAGATAAGGAAAAAGAATTAGAAAAAGCACTAAATCATGCAGAAGAACTATATGAAATAACAAATAAAATAGAAGATTATATTTTATTAATCATTAGTCAATATAAATTAAAAAAGTATAAGAAAGTACTTCATAATATTCATAAGATTAAAAAACAAAATAATAATGAAATACTAGAAATCTTAGAAGGAATTTGTTATTATAAAATGGGAATGAAAAGACGTGGAATGAAAATATTAGCGCCTTGGATTGAAAAAAATGAAAAAATAGATTTTTTATTAGAATTCTTAGAAGAAAAGGATAGTGTGCAGTAATATGAAAAAAACAGTAATGTATTTGTTAATTGGAATTTTATTAGTACCAACATTTGCTTTAGCAGAGGAGAAAAAAGAACCAGTTTCACTTGGGTTAAAAGAAGCATGTGAATCAGAAAACATTTCTTTTAATCATGAAAGTTATAAAGAAAGCAGTGAGAAAGCAAATATTTATTTATTTCGTGGTTCTGGTTGTTCTCATTGTTATGATTTCTTAACATACTTAGAGGCAATGACAGAAGAGTATGGAAAGTACTTTAACTTGATTTCTTATGAAGTTTGGCAAAATGAAGAAAACAACAAATTAATGAAAGAAACAGCTAGTAAAATGGGAGATCAAGTAACTGGAGTTCCCTATATTGTAATTGGAAATCAATCTTGGAATGGATACGGGGAAGATTTAAATGAAGAAATCTATAATGCTATTATGAAAGAATATGAGAATGGAAATAAAAATGATGTCTTCAATAGAAAAAAATCACCATTAACAGATGTTTTCGTAGTAACAGGAGCTATAGTATTAGTTGGATTATTCATTTATGCTAGAAGTAAAACAAAAGAAGAACAAGAAGCTTAGAAAAATGACCTATACAACAATAAAATCACTTCATACCCTATGGTAGGAGGTGATTTTTTTATGTCTAAAATAATAGTAGCAGCCATATCATCTATCATAGTATTTCTGTTTAATGATATTGATTTAAGATTCAAATACCTAATTACAGTAATAATTTTGGATATCATCACAGGATTATTTAAAGCATTTATAAAAAAAGAAATCAATAGTAGCATCAGTTTTAAGGGAATACTAAAAAAATTTTCTTACTTTATTATCCTAACAATTTCAGTAATCATAGGAAATATCTTGGGAATAAATAATGTTTTAAGAAATATAGTAATTTACTCTTTAATACTAAATGAAATAATTTCAATTTTAGAAAATTTTACAGCAATTGGAATAAAAATACCTAAAGCATTAATGACATCATTAACTGTATTTTCGAGTCAAATAGAAGAAGAAAGTAATTTATTAGAAAAAGAAAAAGAACCAAAAACTAGGCATTAGTCCTGGCTCTTTTAAACATCCTTCATATATTATAGTGTGTATAGTTCGAACATAACACAAAAAATATAAGAAGGCGCTATTAATAATAACATGTGGTCGGTCGTATTATAATAGCTATTAAATTTTATGTAACCAAAGTTTATTTATTACTAGTGCCTTCCAAGAAAAAAAGGAAGGATTTAAAAAAATGAATGAAGAATATGATTACATAGTAAATGCGTTTACTATGGAAAACGAAAATACAAACTTAGAAGTAAATAACCTTCATGTTGGTTGTATTACTTCAAAAAACAATAATTTTGAATTAGATAAGGAGGGAAATTTAACAGTTAAAAGTATTAAAACTACGAAATATATTCCTTTAAATAATGAAGTACTAGACATTGTTTATCCAATAGATTCTATTTACCTATCTGTAAGCGATACGAATCCAAAGGTACTATTTGGTGGAGTTTGGGAACAAATTACAGGTAGATTTTTACTTGGAGCAGGTTCACCAAAACAAAATGGGTATAATGGATTTGGTGTAATTCAAGAGGAAGAATTAAAGTGGAATTTTCAAAATAATACTACAGGTGGAGAATATTCACATAAGCTAAATACGAATGAAATGCCATTACATAATCATCTTAGTAGTAACTCATCTTTACTTTCAGTAGCTGATACCAGTGGAATTAGTATAACAGGTGTCGATATGAGCTCTAATGGTTGGTGGCGCGAATCCCTAAAAAATGCTGTAGTTTCGCAATCACAAGGTGGAAGTCAATCACATAATAACATGCCACCATACCTAGTTGTAAATATGTGGAAGAGAGTATCTTAGGGGTGATAATTTATGAGAGAAGTAGAATTAGTCTCTAAGAGAAAACCAAAAGAAAAACATTTTTTAAGAGAAGATGGGACAATTGTAGCGAGAATCTATAATCAAAATGTTCATTATCAAGAAAATGGAAAATATCAAGAAATAGATAATACACTAACAAAGAAAAATGGATACTACAGTAATAAACAAAATGAATATAAAGTTTATTATAAGAATCAAAGTATCGATGAATTCTTTAAAATGGAAAAAGATAAGTATTATCTAAATATAAAATTAAAAGATGAAAAAGAAGTAAAGTCTCGAAAAAAGAAAAAACAATCCAAATACATAGAAGATATCTCCTATACCAATATTTTAGATGGAATAAACATTGAATATAAAACATTGCCTACAAAAGTAAAAGAAACTATTGTATTAAAAAATAAAAATTCAGTAAAAAATAAATTGGTCTTTTTCGTAAATACCAATCTAGAGCTAGAGTTAGAAAAAAATGAAATCTTATTGAAAGATAAAAATAAAATAATCTTTACAATTGAAAAACCATACATGATGGATAAAAATGGAGTAATAAACCATAATATTAGATATTTTATCGAAAGAAATGAAGTGGGTTATGAAATAGAATTAGATTTAGATATGGAATGGTTAATGGATAAAAATACAAAATATCCAGTTAGAGTAGATCCAACAATTACGAATTACAGTAAGAAAGATAGTGTTCAAGATACCTATATTTATGAAGGAGATAGTAATGTAGATAGAAATAGTCATACGATTTTAAAAGCAGGAGTAGATAGATTTAATGGAATTGATAAAACCAATAGAACGTTATTAAAATTTGAATTACCAGAAATAGGGACTGGTAGTGAAATCATCGATGCAAATCTAAATTTGATTGGGTATCCGATAGGATATGGTAGTGAAGGAACAGAACAAACAGTAACAATTCATCAAATTACTACTCCATGGGATGAAGTAACTGCAAACTGGGACAATATGCATGATAAATATATGAGTAGAGTAGAATCTATATTGTTCGCTAGAAGAAGTGTTTCAATAGGGGAACAAATAGAAATTCCAGCCTACTGTAGTGCATACTTAACAACTTTAGTAAAAAAATGGTATACAGGAACTCCAAACTATGGAATTATGTTAAAAGCGGCAGAAGAAGTTTATATTGATGATGGATACCCAGCCTTCTTCTCCAAAAGTGCAGCTAGAGAAGATTTTGAAGTAAAACCAACCTTAGAAATTACGTATCGTAATCAAAATGGATTGGAAAGTTATTTAGATTATAAAAGTCAAGAATTTGCCCAAGGAACTACCTATGTAAATAGTTATAATGGAAACCTAACAGGAATATGGACACTAGGTTCCACTATTGGAGGAAAATTACCAGCAAGTGTAGGACTAGTTTATAATACCAATGATGTGGTATTAAATAAAAATACAATCTATGGAAGAGGATACAAATTAACACTAGATCAAACAATAAAAGAAACAGGGATAGATGATTATAATTATTTAGAATATGTAGATGAAGATGGAACGATTCACTACTTTAATGAAATGAAAACAGAAGAAGAAACAAGTTATAAAGATGAAGATGGATTAAATCTTACAGTCAAAAAAGAAGAAAATAAATATGTAATGACAGATAAAAATGGCAATACTATGATATATAACATTTTAAATGGTGTAGGTTATTTAGAAAAGATGACAGATGTTAGTGAAAATAGTATTCAAATAGAGAGAAATTCATCAAACCAAATTACAAAAATAATCGATGCTAATGAACAGGAAATCAATATTATATATGAAACAAATAAAATTAAAGTAGTAAGTCCAGAAGATACAGTAGAATTAACTTATAACAATAAAGATTTAGTAGGATTTAAGGATAGACAAGGAACTTCTACCATTATTTATAATACAAATCATTTAATTACAGATATCGTAGACATTACAGGAATGAAAATTAATTATATATACTATAGCGAAAGACCATATAAAGTACAAAAGGTAACGCAGTATGGATTAAATAATGAACAAGGAAATTATTTTACGTTAGACTATGGATTTGAAACAACAACCATGAAAGATCATAAAGGAAGAATAAATACATTAATTTTTAACTCTTTAGGAAACTTATTATCAAGTAATAGTATGACAGAGAATGAAGATTTAAACAAAGCATATTCTACTGTAAATGAATATGGAGATGAAAACTATCATAAGAATAAACTTCTAGCGGATACAATTCCAGTAAAATATATTAAAAACTATATAGAAAACTCTAGCTTTGAAGAGGAAGAAGATTTATTTGATAGTGAATATACTTACTATAATATTCAAAAAAGTCATTCCGCTGATGATGCAGTTTCAGGTTATAAAAGTTGTAAAATAATAGTGGAAGAAGGTAAAAGGTATCTATATAGTAGAGAAATCCAACTATTAAAAAATGGATATTATACATTTAGTGGATATTTCAAAAATAATAAAAAAGTAAAATTATCAGTTATAAGATATGATAAAGAGAGAAATCTAGTTCAAAATTCCATAGAGATAGAGCCATCTGATCAATTCTTAAGACATGATATTACATTTTATAATGAAGATGATTATTATGGTACAGTAACTATTTCTATGTATTTTGAAGATAAATGTACAGTATATATAGATGATGTTCAATTAGAAGAAGGAGAGGTAGCAAACGATTATAATATTTTAGATAATTCAGATTTTTCAAAAGGGTTAAGTGGATGGGTATTAGAATCTAGTAAGACCGATTATACAACAAAGGATGAAAATGGTATGCCATCGATAGTACAAGTACCAACAAATGAGACTTTTGAAGTAGTAAAAGTAAATAATAATCAGAATACGGCATTAAAAATAAAAATGAATCCGTTAGGAAGAAGTTCTTTAGAAAGACGTTTTCCAATTAAAGGGAAAAAAGGAGATATCTATACTGTTTCCTTCTGGTATAAAAATGAAGGCGTAGAAAGTGATGGAAATAGAATAGGAAATAGTGTAATGATTTACTTTAAACCAGTTGGGGAAGACTTAGATCATTGTGTATTACCAAGTAAAGAATTTAATTCAAATGAAAATAAGTGGCAATATTTTACTTTTAGATATGATGCAGAAAAAGATTATGAAGAAATTAGATTATTATTTAATCAGGGTGGAAATGCCAATACCCTTTATATAACGAATATATCCTTCTATAAAGACATCGCAAGTAGTTTTTATGAATATGATGAAGAAGGAAATGTAACAAACATAAAAGATTCCTCCAAAGACGAAAGTAATATTTTTGGGTATGATAAGAATAATCAATTGATAAGTGCAACAACACCAAAAGGAAAACATTTTAAATATGAATATGATAATGAAAAAACAGACCATGTATTGAGTGCAATCTCTTCTATGGGTATATCAAACAAGGTCGAATATGATCATTTTGGAAATCCAATTAAGACAAAGATATCAAAAAAAGAAAATGAAAAATTTGAAAACGGTCTTTACTTAATAAGAAATAAAGGAACGAGTAAATATATCAATGTAAAAAATAAAAATATAAAGCTAGAGCATGACTCTTGTAGTAACACTATTTGGAAAGTGGAAAAATTTATAGAAGAAACTAAAAAAACAGTAACAAAAGAATCAGGAGAACAAGAAGAAATCGTAGAACAACAAGAAAATATAAAAATAATATATCCATTAATGCCAGAATATAGCTTAAAAATCAGTCAAAATCAAGGTGCACAATTACATAAGAATACAGATAGTTTAATTTCAGGGGAACTAAATACATTTATACTTGAAAAAAATAAAAATGGAAGTTATTACATCAGGGACGATAAAAAAGAAATATCAACAATGAAATATAATGGACTATGTGCAAAACCAAAACAAATATCAGATCAAGATGAAATAATTACAATTTCTGAAATGAGCTATCAAAATATAGATAGGAGTGACCCATCCTTTGAATTCTATTTTGAAATACCAGAAGAGAAATTTATTGAAACAACAGCTACTTATACTGATGATGGAAGATTTGTAACAAGTGTAACAGATAGTAATTTTAATACAACAAACTATACTACAGATCCATTAACTGGTCTAACAACTTCTATGACAAATGCTAATAATCAAACAACAAGTTATACATATAATGATAAAAAACAAATTACTTCAGTAACACAAGGAGAAAAATCAGTTAATTATACGTATAATGACAAAAACTTATTAGAAAAAATAACTCAAGGAAATAAAGAATATAAATTTACATATGACAATTTCTTAAATTCAAAGACAGTACAGATTGGAAACAACATCATTCTTGTAAATAATGAATATGAGCCTAATAATGGAAATTTAACAAAAACAACTTATGGAAATAACCATGAAATTACTTTTGAATACGATGAATTTGATAGAGCAAAAATTATTCATAAAATGGATAAAGATTACCACTATAAATATGATAGTAATGGTAATTTGGCCAAAGTATTGGAATTTAATCCAATTGCAACTTATGATACTGATCCAACAGAATTAGAAAATCCATATGATTCTATAACAAAATATGACTATGATAGTGCAAAAAGGATAGAAGAATATAGAAAAGATGATTTTGGAATTAATTATGGATATGATAAAAATGACAATGTAACATCAAAAAAATATAGGTTAAATGAGACAGTCCATGAAATGAAGAATACATATGATAAAGATGATCAGTTAACTAGTACAGAAACGGATAATGAAAAAGTAGATTATAATTATGACAGTTTAGGAAGGTTATCAAATAAAACTATTAATAATAGTTATAATACAATATATGATTATATTTCTAGAGGTAGAAGAACTTCTGAATTAATTAAAAGTATTCAAAACGGAAATAACAAATATAGTTATAAGTATGATAAATTAAATAATATTACGGATATTTATTACAATAATAATCTAAAAAACAAATATTATTATGATGAATATAATGAGTTAATCAAAGAAGAAGACTACCTAAAGAATGAAAAGATAGAGTACACATATGACAACTCAGGAAATTTACTAACAAAAATTACCAAAAATTTAGAAACAGATGCTATAATAAAAACAGATACTTATCAGTATGAAAATACAAACTGGGAAGATCAATTAACAAAGTTTAATAACCAACTAGTTACATATGATGAAATTGGAAACCCATTAAGTATTGGAAATGATATTACCTTAGATTGGATCAATGGTAGAAGTCTCTCTAGCTATCAAGATACAAGTAAAAATCTAAATATTAACTACAAGTATAATAGAGATGGTATAAGAACTGAAAAAGAGATTAATGGAGTAACAACAAAGTACTATTTAGAAAACAGTAATATCATCTATGAACAAAGAGGAAATAATACTATCTACTATCTATATGACTTAACAGGATTAGTAGGACTAAAATATAACAATAATACTTACTACTATATTAAAAATATCCAAGGAGATATTATTGGAATATTAGATCAAGATTACAATGAGATAGTAACCTATGAATATGACTCTTGGGGAAAATTACTAAGTATCAAAGATAATCAAGGTAATGAAATAACAGATGAAACTAATATAGGAATCATTAATCCATTTAGATATAGAGAATACTATTATGATACAGAAACAGGGCTATACTACCTAAATAGTAGATACTATAATCCTACTTGGGGAAGGTTTATAAGTCAGGATATTACAGTTGGTGAAATCGGTGGAAATTGTTTGGGTCATAATATGTATCAGTATGCTTTTGATAACCCAATTAATTTAAATGATTCAGGTGGAGTATGGCCAAAGTGGGCAAAAAAAATTATAAAAGCTACTGCAGTAGTAGCAGTAGTAGCAGTGGTATCAATAGTAACAGTAGCAACAGCAGGAGTAGGAACAGTAGCGGCAACTATAGCATTAGGAGCACTTAAGGGAGCAGTAATAGGAACAATAGTAGGAGCTACTATAGGTGCAGTCGGTGGCGCAATAAAACAAAGAATAACAACAGAAAGTTGGGATGGAGCACAAGAAAAAGCACTAAATGGAATGGGAGATGGGGCACTTTCTGGTGCAATAAATGGAGCTGCTTCTGGATTTATTTCTACTACCAATAGAGTAATCAATACAGCGAAAAATTGGAATAAAGGTACATTTAACAATCGAACTTCATCTTTGAATTATCATTACAAAAAGCATGTTATTAGAGAGGGTGGATCTGCTTCAAATATTTTTGAATATACAGATGATGCATTAAATTTTGCAAATCAGAATCAAAATTTATTAAGATTTACCAATGACACTAAACACGGAAATCAAGTTTGGGAATTTAGATATAGAGGGCGTGGTGGAAAGTATGAAGGAAATGGAAATATAATAACTTTTTGGTATAAACAGAAATAAAGGAGTCTAACTATTAAAAGTCAAGTACTTTTTAATAGAAAGATATAAATTGGAAAAATCCCATGCCAAAAAGATTTCACAAGGTGAAATTTTTG
>CATLHA010000014.1 GCA_949948745.1 uncultured Caryophanales bacterium | reverse complement strand
GAGATTTATTATACTTCTAGAAGTATAATAAATCAAAAATTATAAATAGAAAGGGATCAATCAAATAGATTAATATTTCTATAAGATTGATTATACGAGTAACAAATGAAAAAGAAAGACATTCTAATTTATATTCTATTTTTGATATTAATCATTATAATTTCTTCTATAAAACAAATAGATATGGATGGTATATGGGGATATGGATTTAGCTATAATATTGCTAGTGGATTAGTACCATATAAAGACTTTAATATGATTATTGGACCATTATATAGTTTAGTTTTCTCCCTTCCAATAAAGTTATTTGGTAATTATTTACTTTTGTTCACAATAGGACACAGCTTAATCTATGCCTCTGTTATATTTCTTTTATATAAAAAAATAGGAATGAATATTATATTTTTATTAATGTTATTTTTTATGATTCAAACACCGATAGGATATAATACATTTTGCTCTTTTCTAGTAATTATTATTCTTTTATTAGAAAGTAGTGAGTTCAAATATAAAGAGGAAATAGTAGGGGTATTCATTGGGATTATTTTAATGACAAAACACAACATTGGAATGCCATTAGGAATTGTTTATCTATTAAAAAACAGAAAAAAAATAAGAAAATTATTATATCTATTAATTCCAGTAGTTATTACATTCTCATATTTATTAATCAATAATGCTATCTTCGAATATATCGATTTTTGTTATTTAGGCATGGGAAGTTTTTTAAGTAATATGACTACAGATATCCTATCCGTTCCTATATACTTATTGATTTTATTTTTCTTAATCAAAGAATATACAAATTACAAAGAATTCAAAATATTATATCTATTAGCATTTCAAATAGTAGTATTTCCAATATTAGATCAGGGGCATTTAATGCCTGCATTACTACCAGTCGTAGTTTATATATTATTAAATGAAAATAAAAAAACGAAAATCTTTGTAAAGTATTTTATTGCGATTGGTTTTATTGTAGGAGTAATTACAACAGGATTTACAACAACAATAATGACGAAAAATAATTTTTTATTTCTTCAGGGATGCCCGAAAAACTTACCTATATATTTAGAAGAGTATTCAAAATATATAGATAGTAAAAAAAATAGAAATATTTATCTATTTAATATGAATGCTTATATGATTAAGATTTATCGGAATGAAAATCCAACGTTTTTTGATCTAATAAACAAAGGTAATCTTGGTAGTAATGAAGAAAAATATTTAAAGTTATTGGATGAAGATTGTAGAAAAAACAAATGCTTGTTTATCTTATCAAATAATGATTATGAAGAAAATAACAATTCCAATCAAACCTCAGAGACATTTAAAATCTATGTAGAGAAAAATGCCAAATATTTAGAAACAATACCATCAAAGGACAAGGTATATATCAACTAAAATTAAAAAGGAACAAAAGTTTACAACATAAAAATAAAAAAAATATATAGTAATTTATACGAATCATGATATAATAATATATATAATCAAGGAGGAGGGATAGTAATATGAAAGAAGCGACTGGTGAATTAAACATGACAGTAGTAACTATTATTGCGATTGGTGCTATTATTGCGTTTTTCTGGGTTATGTGGCCACAAATCAAAAACACAATTAATGATCAATGGAGCCAAATTTCAGATGCATCTAGACAAGATGGTGAATAATTTATAAAAATATAGAATGTGGGTATGGTGATATAGTATGAGAGATGCGATTGGTGGAGTATTTTCACTTCAAATTATAGTAATATTTATGCTCGTAGTTAATGGATATTTGGCATTTACTGTAAATTACACAAAAGCATTTCGTGTAAAGAATCAGATTATTCAAATTATTGAACAACATGAAGGACTAACAGATGACGCTAAATTGAAAATCGACGAATATATGTATAACTCAAAATATGAACTTAGTGATGCCTATACAACTTGGTGTCAAAGACAAGGATTAGAGGTATATCGTTCCAGTCAAAATGGGGCTTTTTGCTATACAAAATCTTTAGTTGACATTTCTGGTGGATCTGCTGGTAAAAGAAAGTATCAAGGGGCATATTATTCAATACAAACCTTTGTTAACATTGATATTCCAGTAATTAATAAGTTATTACCATTTACTGCTGGATTATTTAGAGTAGGTGGGGAGACTTCAATGATATTCTCATCTGGTAATAATAGTGAAACAGAAGGTGGAGATTTCAATATCATTGACCCATCATAATAGAAAAGGGTGATAGTAGATGAATGTAATTATATCTAATGAAAGACAAGGAGAATTAGCCAATCTAGATATTGAAGTTATTAAATCAATTAATGGTGTATATGAATCAGAAGAATTAATTCAAATGTTTTCCAATTTCTTCTTTGGAAGAATGATTCTTGATTTAACTGCTTTAAAAAATTATAGAGATATTCGTAATCTTCAAAAGCTTTCAATGTCTTTAGATGTCGAAAAAATCATCGTATTACTTCCGGATACTCCGGAGTGTCTAGCACCACAATTCCTATCAAGATTAATCTCGATGGGAATCTATAACTTTACAACCAATCTAGATGGAGTAAATTACTTACTCCAAAATCCTAATACATATAGAGATGTTGCACACTTACATCAAATAGATGAAGGTAGTGGAACAGGTAGTGCTCCAGTAGTTGCACCTGTTGGTGGTGGCGATGGAACAACAGTTATTAATAACATTGTAAATGGAGGATCTTATATCTTAGGAATTAAAAATCTAACAGATCATGCAGGTGCTACAATGTTAACTTATATGTTAAAGCAAGAATTAATAAAAATAGGAAAAAGTGTTGTAGCAATCGAGGTAGATAAAAGAGATTTTATGTACATCAATGATAAAGAATTAGTCTCTACCACAAAAGATGCACTAGCTAGTGAATTATTAAAATACAGAAATGCATCTGTAGTCTTAGTTGATTTAAATAGCGAAGGAGCAACAAGTGTTTGCTCTGATGTTATCTATTTAGTAGAGCCATCTACAATTAAATTAAATAAGATGATGCGTAGAGATCGTAAAGTATTTGAAAAGCTAAAAGGAAAGAAAATTGTCCTTGCAAAAAGTTTATTAAATATGCAAGATATTACAGAGTTTGAATACGAAGCAAAAACAAAGGTTTTCTTCAATTTGCCGCCAATGGATGAGAGGCAAAATAATTCAACTGTTTTACAAGACTTACTAAACCGCTTAGGTATTAGTACCTATGGTGGCGGAGGTATGATGTAAATATATGTCAAAATGATTGACATGTGAAATGTTTTACTATAAAATTGATTTATAGAAAAAGAGGAGGAAGTATTATGGATTTTATTCAATTATTAGACTGTCCAGAAACATTAGTTCCTATATTTAAGTTTTTAAAATTTGGTATTTACCCAATTATTCAAATTGGTATTCCAATTATCTTAATTATTATGGGATCTATCGATTTAGGAAAAGCAGTTTTATCAAGTGATGATAAAGAAATCAAAGGAGCAACAGGAAAGTTAATCAAACGTGCAATTGCTGCCGTTGCAGTATTCTTTGTAGCTACAATTGTTTCTTTATTAATGGGAATGTTTAGTAGTTCAAATTCTGGTATTGAAACTAGTACTACAGGTGAAGGTTCTTGGACAGAGTGCTGGGGAGAATTATCAAAATAAAAAAGAGTTAGATATTGTCATATCTCTTTTTTTTTTGCTATAATACATATAGGAGGAATGAATATGAAAGAACTTATCAATGATATTGGAACAAAAAAGATTTTAATGATTGCTGGAATATTTGTTGGCATCATCGTTCTAATTATTGTTTGTTTAATGTTATACAATAGTCTATTTGCAGGAACTAGTTATTCTAAGATTGAAAATACACTAGTAAGTGCAGCAAAAAACTATTATAAAGCAAACCCAAAACTTATGCCACAAACTTCAGGAGGAAGTGTATCCGTAAATGCAACAACTTTAGCTTCTAACAAACATATGAAAGATTTATCAGAATATACAAAGAAAATCAATTCATCAATGTCTTGTAGTGGTAGCGTAACAGTTACAGATATCAATGGAAAATATCGTTATACTCCAAATTTAAAATGTGGAGATCAATATGAGACAAAAACATTAGTATCTCAAATTAGGAGTAACGAAGAGTTGAAAATTACAGGACAAGGGTTATATGAAATGAATGGAGGATATGTATTCCGTGGAGATACCCCAAATAACTTCGTTGAATTTTCAGATAAAAATTGGAATATTATAAAAATTCAAGATGATTATATTTATATGATTATGAGAGATGCCAAAGATATAAAAAGTCAATGGGACAATAGATATAATGTAAATAGAAATACAACCTCTGGAATTAATGATTATGCAGTAAGCCGTATCAAAACATATTTAGATAGTCTTTATAACAGTACACTACTTAATGAGCAATCAAGAATGCTTTTGAGTCCATATAACGCTCCAGTAGGAAAAAGAGATGAAAGCGTTATGGCAAATGATGGTAGTGTAGAAAACTCAACAATATCAGAAAATACATACTTAGGATTATTACCACTTTACGATTTCATCAATGCAAGTATTGATGCAAATTGTAATTCAGCAGCATCAAAAAGTTGTGCAAATTATAATTACTTATCTTATCTAGTAGGTAGTTGGTGGACAGCAACAGGAAACTCTGCAAATACACATCAGGCTTATAAAATAGAAAATGGTAAAGTATCATCTAGTACAACCAATGTTAATTCAAGAGTACGACCAGTAGTAAGACTTGTAAAAGATGCATTGTATGTCAGTGGAGATGGAACTGAAACAAACCCATATAAAGTAAAATAAATAAAGACAATCAATCACGATTGTTCTTTTCTTTTATGTTAATTAAAAATAATTGAAACATAATCATAACATACATGATACAATACTAATAGATAAGGATGTGAATGTATGAAAAAAATAAGTAGTGAAAATTTAAACTTTCTTTTATGTGGAATTCTAGGAACTTTAATTATTTGTATTCTAGTATTTAATATAACAAATAAATTTACAAATACATCGTCAAACAAGGATGCATCTAATAATCATAATAAAATAACAGAAAAAGAAGAAAAAGATAATAAAACACAAACTCCTACTGAAAATAAAAAAGAGCCAAATTCTACTATTACATCAATACCAGAACCAACACAAAATCCAGTAGAAACATCACCAACAATAGAAACACCCAATATACCTGTAAATCCATCAATAAGAGGAAATGAGATGGATGTAGTAAATTTCTTTGAACAAGAAACTAATGCAATAGAAACATATAATGAAAATGATGTATCATTTAGAGAAAAAGCAAAAAATACGTTTACTACAATCATAGATTTTTTATTTTATGGTAAAGAAGTAAAAGGATATACCTTTAAAGAACTTACAAATACTGCGAAACTAAAAGTAATCTCTTTAGCACTAAAAATTGACCATAAAATTGATGAGTACTTTCCAAACTATAAAGAAAAAGTAAAAGACAAGTATGCATCATTCAAAGGAAAAATAGCGATGCTTTATCTAGAAGTAACACAAAGTCTATGTGAAACAGTAGGAGATGTTACTTGTAATCAAGCCAAAGAAGATTTTGAAAATATGAAAAACAGTTTTGGTTTTACTTGGAGTTTATTAAAAGAACTCGGAAATAATGGAAAAGAAAAACTATCAGAATTTTACTTAAATTGGCGAAATTCTTAAAACAATGTAAAAAAAGTATAATTTAGAAATGAAAATTCAATACTAATAATGACTCTAGAATAATAAAATAAAATAGGGTGATTATATGGAAAGAATTTTCTTTTTTTTACTCGGTTTTGGTTTGATGGTTGTTGGTTTTACCTATATAATCACATATCTTAATTTATTAAGTTTTGGATATTCATTTGTTGAATATTTACTATTTATTTCAAAGAGACTAGAGTGTTATTTTGCACTGATTGGATTTATAATCACTAGTATTATAATTTTAACAGATAGGAGAGATTATCATGGTTTATATTTATGATATTTTAGTAAATTTTAATGATTCGTATCTATATGATTTCTTTGAATGGAATCTAAATGATGAAATCGAAAATATTAAAAAAGTAAAACTTTATCGTGTTTCAACAAATTGTATGAAGGACTTAATAGAAAATAAAGTAAAAGTACCAATATCCTTTTTAGGAGAAATTTACAAAACTTGTGAAGTTTATACAAAAAATAGTGTAAAGCAACTTCAATATGTAACACTGTTTTCAGATAGTGAGCAAGTGCTTGCGATAGAATGGGATAACAAAGGATACTCTATCTGTAAAAGTAAGTTGATTGTGGAAGAAGAGGAGGATGTAATAGAACTAGCTCAAGATATGAAAATATACCCATTAGTATATGAAATAATAAAAAAAGAAAATAATCGTTATTTTTTAACTAGAAAAGAATTAAAAATCAGAAAGTATTTAACATTAGAAATAGAAGATGCGTACAAAAAAAAGAAACATGAAAAATTAAAATTTATGTATGAAGAATATTTTGATAAAACATCTAACAATTATCAATCTATGAAAGAAGAACTGATTTCTAGTATGCAAATATTTTTAAATTCAAAACATTTTTCATTATATGAATTACTTAGGTTATCTCATAAGAAAAAGAAGGTATAAAAAAAGAACTTTTCAATTAAAGTTCTTCATAATTAATATTCATACTGTTTCTAACAGTTTTCATTGTCTCTTGTGCTTTTTCTTTGGCAGCTATAGTTCCTTCATCTAGAATTCGTTTTACTTCTTCTGGATGTTCTAAATAATAAGCACGCTTTTCACGAATTGGCACTAAGAATTCATTTAATTTTTGAATGAGTTCTTTTTTACATTGCACACAACCTCTATTTCCACCTTTACATTCTTTACATACGGTTTCAATATTTTCATTCTTTACTAATTTATGATAGTAATAAACCATACAAACATCAGGATTTGCAGGATCATCCTTCTTAATTTTTTTTGTATCCGTTTTCGCATTCATAACCTTTTTGGTGATAGTCTCTTCTGAGTCCGCTAAATAAATAGCATTTCCTAAAGATTTTCCCATCTTTTCATTTCCATCTAGACCCTTAATTCTAGGAGTAGGAGAAAGTAATGCCTCAGGTTCCTTTAAGGTTTCACCATAGATACGATTAAATTTACGTACAATTTCGCGACATTGTTCAATCAATGGGAGTTGATCTTCCCCAACAGGAATTAATTCTCCTTGAAAAGTTGTAATATCAGCAGCTTGACTTACTGGATAACCAACGAATCCATAAGTGACACTTTCCCCTTCGTTACCAAAAATAGCCTTTTTTTGAGCAATTTCTGTTTTAACGGTAGGGTTTCTATAAAGCCTAGCCATAGTTACCAAATTTGAATAAAAAACAGTAAGCTCAGCAATTTCTGGTATTTTAGATTGTATAAATAAATGAACATTTTTAGGATTGATTCCTGTTGATAAAATATCAATAGTAAGCTCTTTTACATTTTTACGTACCTTTTCTGGATTGTCGAAATTATCAGTAAGTGCCTGTACATCTGCAATTTCTAAAAAAAAGTTATAGTCATTTTGAAGTTTTAACCAATTTTGACAAGCTCCAAAATAATGCCCTAAGTGTAAATTTCCTGTAGGACGAATTCCTGTTAAAATTGTTTTCTTCATATAATCACTTCCTTCTTTAGTATTTTAACATATTCGTAAGTTAAAATAAATAGACTTATTTAAAATCAATAAATAATATAAAAATAAAAAAATTTTTACCAAAGTAGTAAAAAATGGAAATAATAATATATAGGAGGTATATTTGAATCAAGTGTTCACTAGAAAGTGGTGAAGTTTATGGTAAAACTGATAAATAAGCTTTTTAATACAATATTGGTATTACTATTAATCATAGTACTTCTAGTGTTATTTAACTAGAACAAAAGGGGGTTTTGGTTGAATAAAAAAAACATTTGATAGAAATCAAATGTCAAAAAAACAGTGGACATTTGACTAGCAACAAATGTATCTCCACTACTTATAATATAAACAATTTTATTAAAATATACAATAAAAAATTAAAAAAATAGTATAAAAAAAATTACTTAGTACAACTTATAAATGAGGAGGAAAAGTTATGAAAAAGAAAATATTATTGGTTACAGCCTTTATTTTTGGAATAATCCTATCAATCGGATGTAGTCAAATGATGAATACACCAACAAAACAAGTAGAAGAATTTTTAAATAAATATCAGACAATGGACGATAAAGTAATGAAACAATTAGACGAAGTAATTGATTCAGCAGGGACTATGACAAAAGAACAAAAGGAAAAATATCGTGAACTTATGAAAAACCAATATAAAAATTTGACCTACAAAATAAAGGATGATACTGAAGATGGTGATGAAGCAACAGTAGAAGTAGAAATTGAAGTATATGATTATATCACCGCTATTAAAAATTCAGAATCATATTTACTTGCACATAAAGAAGAGTTTTTAACAGAAGAAAAAGAAGTTGATGATAAAAAGTTTATGGATTATAAATTAAAAGAGATGGATAATATCAAAGATAAGAAAAAATATACGCTTCATTTCGTATTAGAGAAAAAAGATAAAGATTGGAAATTAGAGGATATAACTGATATAGATCGTCAAAAGCTTCATGGGTTATATGATTAAAAAAATCACTGTGTAAATGGAACAGTGATTTTTTTCTGCATTTCATAATCATAGAATTCTTTTATCTCCTCTTGAAGAGATTGAACAAATTGTATGTTTTGAGGTTTTAAATCGATAGACTCACTATCAGGTTCATGTTGTTCATAGATAGAACTTAATTGTGAATTATGATATTTCAATTCCATTTTCTTTAAAAAAGATTTCTCTAATTCTTCATATTCTTGAATAAATAAATCTTTTTCAGGAGTTACTTCACACTCTAAATAGGTAGTATCAAAAATATAACATCCATATTTCTTCAATAAATTCATCAAATAAAACAATGTATTTAAATCATATTTATTTTTTCTACGCTCAATATTTTGAAAAAATACTTTACTAATTTCCAATAACTCTGCTTTTGTAATAGATCCGTCGTAAAAGGAATCTAAATTAACTTCATTTGAAAAATAACCAAATTCAATATCTAATGTATGCATAATTTTATGTACATTAATTATATCTTCCTTAGTAGTAGCACCAAATAATTTATAAAATTCTTGATTGTTTTGATTAATGGATAAAGTAGTCAAGGTGTCCTGAAAAATATAATCATCATTTGGTAAAAGTGCCAATTCTAAGAAATATAAAAAGGCATAATCAGGATGATCAACAATGTAATCAGGATTAATTTTTTGTGCTTGTACTTTAGCAAGATATTCATCAAGAATCGTAGTACGAAGTGGAGAAGGAATGCCATCCATTGCATAGTAAATAGGTTCCATCCAAACACTTTGTTTTAAAAATGAATGATCAGGACAAGCACTTTGAAGAAAATGGAACGTTTCTTCTGCTTTTGTGATTTCAAAATAATCTAAATCATAGTCCTCTAAAAAATTCATAGTTTGTGTAGAACCTTCATAAATAGCGAAATAGGGAACATCTAAAACAGCTTCTCTAGAGTCCTTTAATATCTCCAAATAGTTCAACTTACAGGCTACATCTTCTATACAAATTCCATATTCATTATCCATCATTAGAATAAAAATTTTTAAAGTAGAAAAAATAGATTTTAATTCTTCTTCTGAATATTCTTCAAGATATGGGATGTCTGAATGCTCCTTTAAATAAGCTTTATTATTTTCTATCAATTTATAAAAAGCAACATCCCAGAAAATAGAATTATTTTGTTTATCATAAATTTGATTATCATGATGCATAATTGTAATCTCTTTTGTCCATGAATCATGATTGATTAACTTTTCAATCTCTAAATATGCGATAGATGGATTATCTAATGAAATTTCATCAAAGTTTGAATCTTCATTACTTTCTACAAAAGAAACATCATTATTTATTAGTGGACATTTCCATTGATTCAATAATTGCATGGAAATTGAAAAAACCAAAGTGTAGAACTTTAAGTTTCTCATAAAACCCCTCGCTTTCATTAATTAAGCTAGATTGTACTACAATTTATAGAAAAAACAAGTAAAATATTAAAAAATGAACAAAATACTGAAAAAATGAATAACTTTGTAGGAAGAACAAGGCCTATAAAAAGAAAAACAATAGCAAATGTGGACTAACTTAAGTAATTGATTCATATATTTTTTAGTAGGTGATTATTTTGCGAAAGAGAATGATAATATTCATGATTTTATGTCTTTTACCAGCAAATGTTTTTTCTTTAACAGTCAGTAGCCAAAGTGCCTGTTTAATGGATATGGATAGTGGTAGGGTTTTATTTGCAAAATCAAAAGATAATCCTAGACTAATTGCATCTATTACTAAGATTATGACTGCAATTTTAGCAATTGAATCAGGAAAATTAGATGAAGAGGTGACAGTTGGAGAAGAAGTATTAAAAATGTATGGTTCTAATATTTATATTGAATTAAACGAAAAAATGACGTTAAGAGACTTAATATATGGTCTTTTACTACGAAGTGGGAATGATGCCGCAATTGTAATTAGTGTTTTCATTGGTGGAACGGAAGAAAATTTTGTAAAAATGATGAATCAAAAGGCAAGGATGATTGGTATGAAGAATACCATTTTCAATAACCCACATGGATTAGATGAAGAGACAGAAAACAAATCAACAGCCTATGATATGGCGTTATTATCCAGTTATGCTAATCAAAATAAGATATATAGAGAAATATCATCAACCAAAAAGTATCAAACACAGAGTGATAAAAAAAGTTATCTATGGTATAACAGAAATAAATTATTAACACTTTATGATAAAGCAACCGGTGGAAAAACTGGTTATACACCAAGAGCGGGAAGAACTTTAGTAACAACAGCAACAAACAAAAAACTAAATTTAACAGTGGTTACATTAAATGATGGAAATGAGTATGATACTCATGAACAACTATATGAATATGGTTTTAATAATTATAATAATTACCGAATTTTAAACAAGAAAAAATTTAAAATTGATCAAGCATACTATCCAAATCAAATTTATATAAAGGAAGATTTTTCCTACCCATTAACAGAAGAGGAAAAAGAAGAGATTAAAGTAGAGGTAAAACTAACGAAATTGAATGAATATAAGAACAATGATAAAGTAGGAATAGTGACAGTAAAATTAAAAAATAATAAGATTCATACACAAAATATTTATGTAAAAAAATCAAAACAAAAGACAACTTGGTGGAATAAAATCTGGAGTTTTATAAATGGTCAATAAGATATGGGGAACATTCATCGTAGTAGGATTACTTTATGGATTTGTAACTGGGCAAACAGAAATTATGAATCAGGAAATTATCTCTTGTGGAACAACAAGCCTAGAGCTTTTTATCAGTATGTTTCCAATGATGATTCTTTGGAGCGGTATCATGAAAATTGCAGAAGAAGCAGGAATACTTTCTTTTCTTTCAAAAAAATTTAGACCACTATTTAGGATTATCTTTAAGGAATTAAAAGAAGATGATAAGGCTTTAGAATATATCGCAAGTAATCTAACAATCAATATGCTTGGAATTCATAATGCTTCTACACCATTTGGTTTAAAAGCAATGAAGGAACTACAAGCAAAAAATCCAAAAAAAGATACCGCAACGAAAAGTATGATTACATTTTTAGTATTAAATACAAGTGGTGTAACATTAATTGCAACTGACATTATCGCTATTCGTAGTAGTATGAATTCATCTGCACCAACAGATTTATTATTAGTAACCATCATTGCAACTATAATTAATACAACACTAGCTTTAATCGTAAATAGTTATTTAGGGAGAAAAAGTAAATGAATTTTATAACGCTAGGAAATATTTTATTACCAATTGTAGTTTTAATTGTAATCGTTGTTTCTTTATATAAAAATGTTCCACTATATGATGTATTTGTAGAAGGAGCCAAAGAAGGAATTAAACTTGGTTTTCAAGTTTTTCCATGTTTACTAGGTATGATTTTTGGAATTAATATATTATTAAAAAGTAATCTAATAGCAGATTTTTTAGGTTTATTAAACCCATTATTATCGGTTCTACATATCCCAAAAGAAATTATACCACTTTCCATTATTCGACCAATTTCAGGAAATGCATCCTTTGCTTTAATGGTAGATATATTTAAAAATTATGGAGTAGATTCTTATCTAGGAAGAATAGCAGCAGTAATGCAAGGGGCTACAGATACCACAATTTATGTAATATCACTTTACTTTGGTAGTATTGGTATTAAAAATATACGCTATGCTCTAAAGGCGGGATTATTTGCAGATTTTATTACATTAGTTGTCAGTATTTTATTAATTACACTTTTCTTTTAACTTATCTTTTTAGATAAGTCTTTTTATTTTTTTTAAAATTATCTATAATAGAGATAAGAACATCATCTTGCATCTATGAAAAAGAAATGATATAATATGCGAAGTTAAAAGAAGGGGATACTATGGCAGATAATATTTGGAAAAAGGTCCGTGTGGATGAGAGCAGTCAAATTATTTATGATGAGGTAGATCAGTTTTTTGAAAACATTCATGGAAGTAAAGAATTAGAATATCGAGAAGGTCAACACACGATGGCTTTGGATATTGTAGATACAATTCGTGATAAACAGATTCTTTTAATTGAAGCTCAAGTAGGAATTGGAAAAAGTTATGCCTATTTAATCCCACTCCTAACAGCTGTAAAAAATGATGAAAAATTTCATGGCTTTATTGTTGCAACATCTACAATTGCATTACAAGAACAATTATTGAAAGACATTAATAAAGTAGCAGAAATGTTGGAAATGGATCATATCGATGTCTCACTTGCTAAAGGAAAGAACAATTATTTATGCATATCAAGACTACATCAACTATTAAAAAATCCAGCCTACAAGGATTATATAGAAATATTTGAGAAAATCCAAAATGAAAATCTAGTAGATAGAAAAGATTTAGAACAAATACCCGAAGATGTATGGAATAAGATAAATGTTAAAAACTGCAAAGTATACAGCTGTCCATATTATGGTAAGTGCAAGTTTGTTGTGAAAAAAGAAAACTATTCAGCAAGCAAAAAAATCATTATTACCAACCAAGACTTATTAGCACAACACTTAAAAGCGGGAGAAGATTCAAAGATATTTAGTAATACTGATATGATTGTAATAGATGAAGCTCATAATTTTGAGGAAAAATTAAGGACTGCTTATGTGGAAACTGTGGATAAAAGAAAAATAGAAGGAACGATTTATCAATTCTATCAATCTGTATGTCCAGATATGGAAGCATTATCACCAAGTGAAGAGATTTTTAATAGTTTAAATGACTTTTTTATTAAAATAAGAAGTAGTGCTAAAAGATTCATATCAAAATTAGAAGCAGGAACTCCAGTTTATAGCAATTATGAAAGAGTTCAATTTGTCTGTAGTAAAAATTTATTATCTTCCATCAATACTTTAGAAAAAGCAATAAAAAAAGCAATCAAAGAAGTAAGTTATTACAATAGTAAAGATGAAGTAGATTCAATGAATCAAAAATCTTTAAATACTTTAAAAAGTTTCTTAGAAATTCTAAATGATTTAAAAGAAGAACATCATTCTAAAAACATATATTGGATAGATTTTTTAGATAGAGAAGGAAAATATATTCAATTAATGTATGCACCAAGAAATATGAAAGATATATCATCAGGAATTTTAGAAAGAAGTAAATCTGGTTTCGTATTAACGAGTGCTACATTATCAGCAAATGATAATTACAATTATTTTTCGGAATCTATTGGATTAAATCAGGTGAATGGAAAATCAGTATTAAAAGAATTTCCAATAACATCACCATATGATTATAAAGAAAATACTATTCTTTATTGTCCAACTGATATTGAAAAACCAACAGGAAATCGATCACTATATTTAGATCAATTAACGGAAAGAATAAAAGAATTAATGGATATAACCAAAGGAAGAAGTTTAATTTTATTTACATCAAAAAAAGATATGCAATATGTTTATGACAAAGTATTAACTTATTTTCCAGATTATCCAATATTTTGTCAACAAGATGGAGCGAATATTCAAAAACTAAAACAAAAATTTGAACAAAATATTCATTCTTGTTTATTTGCAACGGGAACATTTTATGAAGGAATTGATATTAAAGGAGAATCTTTAAGTAGTGTTATAATTACAAGACTTCCATTCCCAGTAGTAGACCCAGTTGTAGAAGAAAAGGCAAACGAATATCGTGATGGATTTGAGAAGGTGTATTTACCAGAAATGTTATTAAAATTAAAACAAGGAACAGGAAGATTAATTAGAAGCAGTGAGGATAAAGGAATTGTTTCTATCCTAGATTCCAGATTTTTGGATTATGATGAAAAATATGAATATCTTTTAACAAAAAGTTTACCGTTTGAAAATATAACTTCAGATTTAGAAGAAGTAAAACATTTTGCATCTAGCAAATTGAGGTAAGGAGTTGAAATTTTATGGAAAGATTACAAAAAATAATAGCAAATTGTGGAGTGTGCTCTAGAAGAAAAGCTGAAAATTTAATTATAGAAGGAAAAGTAAAAGTAAATGGTGTAGTTGTAAAGGAATTAGGAACGAAGGTAGGAGAAAAAGATAAAATTGAAGTTCTAGGAAAAGTCCTTGAAAAACAGCAACCAATTTACATACTACTCAATAAGCCAAGAGGAGTAGTAACTACAGTAAGTGATGATAAAAACAGAAAAACAGTAGTAGATTTAATAGATATCGAGGAAAGAATTTATCCAATAGGAAGATTAGATTATGATACAACAGGAGTACTATTACTAACAAACGACGGAGAATTTTCTAATTTAATGATGCATCCAAGAAATGAAATTGATAAAGTATATGTTGCTAAACTAAATAAAAAAATAGAAGCAAATGATATCAAGAATTTAAAAAGCGGAGTAATGATTGATAATGTAAAAGTAAAAGCAGATCGAGTAAAACTAAGAAAAGTAAATTCTGACGGAACATGCATTGTAGAACTTACAATTCATGAGGGAAAAAATCATCAAGTAAAGAAAATGTTCTTATCTTTAGGATATTTAGTAGATAAATTAAAAAGAGAAAGGGTTGCTTTCCTTACTGTAGATAATTTAAAATCAGGAGAATATAGAAACTTAACCTTAAAAGAAGTACATCAGCTATATGCTCTAGCAAATAAAAATAATTAAAATTTTTGAAGAAATAAAAAAAACAGCTCTTATTGAACTGCTTTTTTTTTACTTAATATAAATTATATAGGACGATATTCATTCATATGATTGTATGGATTTTTAGGATCAATTCTATCAATGAATAACTTTCCATTTAAATGATCAATTTCATGTTGAAAAGCGATTGCAAGTTCCTCTCTTGCACGAATCTGAATTTTTTCTCCATCTATATTGTACCCCTCTACTGTAACTCTTGCATGTCTCGGAACAATCCCTTCACATTCACGGTTAATAGAAAGACATCCTTCGCCACTTTCCACATAAATCATTTCTTGAGAAGTGGAGATAATTTTTGGATTAATTACAATATAAGATTCAAACCCTTCTTCAGTATCATCTACAATCACAATATATCTTTTTAAAACACCGATTTGAACTGCAGATAATCCCATGCCTGGTCTTAAATCATACTTTTCAGCTCTTTCTTCAATTTGACTATTAATTAAATATTCTTCCATTAAATCAATGTTTTTAAGATCTTCTTTAGTTAATGGAAAAATAACCTCTTCACTAATCATTCTTAATTTTGGATCTTTTTCATCTAAAATATCTTTCATTTTTAACATTTCTTCATCACCACTTTTTTTACAAGTCAAATTATAACATAAAATATAAAAATGTTCAAATATAAGTGTTATGAGACATGTTAAAATAAGAAAAAAGATAGAAAACTATCTTTTTTAGTTGGCAAATCTAGAACCAATTACAATAACTAAAAGTATAAATAATACTAAAACAATAGCATAATTAGATGATTGATTACATCCTTGCATAGGATAGCAAGGAGAATAATTCATATTAGAGCATCCACATCCTGATCCTCCACCATAATAATACATACTTTATCCCTCCTTTTCTCTTTGCCTAATATAAGATATTCAAAAACTAGAAGAATGTTATTGTAAAAAATATTTTTATAAAATTAACTTATTGTTTATTATTGAATTAAGTTATAGAAAAATAGGGAGAATATATATGAAGTGGATAAGTAAAGTGAAGGATTTTCTCTTGAATAATAAACTGAAAGTAGGTCTAATTTTAACAGTTTTAGTGTTAACTATTGGTTATGCAGCAGTAAATACAAGTTTAAATATAGCAGGAAATATAGAATTAACAAGGAATTCTTCTTTAAAAATATTTTTTAATTTCTTGAGTCTAGATGGTGTAGATATAGAAAACCAATTAGACAATAATAGAGAAAGTTTTACAATTAAGCAGTCACAATTAAAAGAATTAGGTACATCAACAATTAATTATGAAATTAAGAATGTAAGGACAGATTATGATGCAAAGGTAAGTATAAGCTGTACTCCAGAACAACATAATAATACAAAATTAAACTATGATACTTCAGAAAAAGATGTTTTTAGAACTCAAACAATACCAGGAACACTAACGGCAATAAGTTCAGAACCTAAGAAAGAAAAAATATATGATATTGTCAAAAATCAAATGAAAGGTCCAGAAAAATTACTTAATTATAGTACAATTTCAAGTGCTACCAATGGACAGGGAGTATATTCAACAACCAATACGGATTCAGGTACAGAAGTATATTTTTACAGAGGAGAAGTAACAAATAATAATGTTATTTTTGCTGGTTATTGTTGGCAGATAATTAGAACAACAGAAACAGGTGGAGTAAAACTTTTGTATAATGGATCACCAAATGGAGGACAATGCCAAAAACCTAGTGGAAACGGAATAGCAACAGTTCACTACAATTCAAAAAGTGATGATAATGCATATGTTGGATATATGTATGGAACGCCATCATCGACACTAGAGAATACCCATGCAAATGTTAATAGCTCATTATTAAAAAATGAAATAGATAAGTGGTATGAAGAAAATATTTTAGGAAAAGAGTATGAAAAATATTTAGAAGATACAGTATGGTGCAATGATAGAAGTATAAGTACTGGTACAGGTGTGGGAAAAAATGATACTAGATATGCATTTGTTGCGAGATTAGCAAGTTTTAATCCAACATTAAAATGTGCAAGAGCAACCGATAAATTAACAGTAGTAAGTGGCTATTTAAAATATCCAATAGCAACTTTAACGGCCGATGAACTTATATATGCTGGGGTTGGTGGTCCAATGAATGCGGATGGTACATCAACCAATAATACAACAATGTTTTTAAATAATGGAGGAACTTTTTGGACGTTAACGCCTCGTGCATATTCAACTGAACAATCTAAGAATTATGTTCAAGGAATAAGTTATTTTGGAACAGGAAATATTTCGACAGTTTGGACAAATATTGCTGCAAGAACAATGGGAGTAAGACCAGCAATTTCATTAAAGAATGAAGTCGAAGCAAGTTCGGGAGATGGAAGTTTTACAACACCATATATAATAGGAGAAAATAATCAGGGAGATACATCAACAAATGTTGACAATACAGAATATACTTGCAAACTTAATGTAACGCTTGTTGATCCAAGTGAAAATTTAATAGGTAAAGAATATTGTATTGGAACTGAATGTTTTAATATCATAGGATATGATGATGAACATTTTAAATTATTATCAAAATATAATTTATTAGTTGGAACGGGTACTTCAGAAACAACACCAAATTATGGACACCAAGATCCTTCCGCTTTAGCAGATAAGGTAACACCAGCGATAGGAACAGTCGCATTTGGAGATACAAATGAATACTCAACAAGTAAAGTAAAAACTTATGTAGATAATTATGTATCATGGTTAAATAACACATATAAATTGCATACAACAGGAAGATTAATAGAAAATGATGAATTAATTGAAATTGGTTGTCAACTAGGAGTTTCTCAAGGATGTGGTCCAGCATATAATAAACATCATGAATGGCTATTAAGAACAACTTTCTATACGCAAACAAAAGAAAAGACAGCAGATAGAATTTACCTAGTAGGTGGAGATGGATACTTTGGAGGTAGTGCAGTTTCTAATTCTACCAATAGAGGAGTACGACCAGTTATAATAATTCCAAAAAATGAGATTGATATTGAGCCACCAAAAAAGGTCATTCCTGTAGAGTGGCTAGATGATGGGGTATTCGCAGCAAACTATAATCAAGCATTCGACAAGTTACAAACGCTGTCTCTTCAAGAAAAAGTAGGACAACTACTTGTTGTATCTTATGTACAGAGTAATGCAAGCGATGCAGACAATGCCGTTGAAAATTATAATCTTGGAGGAGTATTATTCTTTGAAGACGCATTTACAGGAAAAACCATAGATCAAGTAAAAAATATGACTAGTAGATTACAATCAAAAGCGAAAATACCACTAATGATGTCTGTTGATGAAGAAGGTGGAAGAGTTGTAAGAATCAGTCCAAATGAAAACTTAATTAGTGAAGAAAAATCAAAATATCCTAATCTATTTTTTACTAATTCCAATAATAAAACAGCATGGAAATTAGCAAGTACATTATATACAGAAAGTGGTAAAAACTTTGAATTAGTTAAACAAGAAGAAAATATTAGAAATAATCTTTTGAAAAAACTTGGATTAAATATGAATTTTGCACCAGTTGTTGACATAGCAACACCTCCCGCATACATATCAGATAGATCCTTCGGAAATGATCCACAACTTGTTGCTGAATATGCAACAGCAGTGATTAATGCAGGAAAGAACTCAGGAGTATCTCATTCTTTAAAGCATTTCCCAGGATATGGAAATAATGCAGATACACATAGTTCCACATCAGTTGATGAAACCAATTTAGAAGATCTTAATAATATTCATTTAGTCCCATTTAAGACGGGGATTAAAGCAGGAGCTCATGCGGTCATGATTACACATAACACTGTAGCAGCATTGGATAAAACATACCCCGCATCTCTTTCTGAATCCGTTCATAATTTTTTGTTTGATGATCTAGGTTTTACAGGGATTGCAATAACTGATGATTTAGCAATGGGTGCAATTGGAAATAAATATAGTAATCAGTATTTAAAGGCATTTAAGGCAGGAAATCATATATTACTAACTTCTACTTCTTATGCTACCGCATATAATGAAATTCTAGCGGCTGTAAATTCTGGAGAAATCACAGAAGAAGAACTTGATAAAAGAGTATTTAAAGTTCTAGCATGGAAATACTACAATGGAGTAATTACAGAATAAAACTATTGGTTAGTCAATAGTTTTTTCGTTTTAAATAAAAAATAAATAACCCATAAATAAACATAAAAATTTTTTAAATAAAAGAAAAAAGTTTACCAATATATAGGATAAAAGTCTATTTTTGTAAAAAACTAAAATTAAAAAAACGTTCTATCTAAAAATATGATATGATAATTTATATAGGATAGGAGAATGTTTATGCGGAAAACATTAAAAAAAGTTGATAAACCGTTATTAATTGTAACAATATTATTAATTGTATTAGGTTTGGTCATGATTTTTTCTGCTGGAAATGTTACTGCTTTTATGAAGTATGGCGCTTCTCCATACCGTTACTTTGTGAAACAAGCTATATTTATCGTATTTAGTTTTGTATTATCTATTATAATTATTGTATTTCATAGTAAAAGTTATAAAATATTTTCCACTATTGGAATTTTAGGAATAGGTGGACTTCTAGTATTTGTTAAATTGTTTGCAGAATTTAATAATAATGCACAGAGTTGGTTAAAAATCGGCTCATTTTCTCTACAACCAAGTGAATTTGCAAAAATTATTGCAATTATATGGTTAGCAGGATATTATGAAACCCATAAAGAAAATTTAAATAAGTATTTAACTGCACTCTTTCCAATTGCAATATGTATGGTCTTAGCTTTTTTAATTTTTATCCAACCAGACTTAGGTACAACGATTATTTTTAGTGTAGTGGTTGCAGGAATATTCTTTCTATCACCCGTTTCCAAAGAAATAAAAAATAAAATATTATTCTTACTTATTAGCTTATTTTTGGCAGTAGTTTTAATTGTAACAGGTGGAGAAAATTCTATATTAAATGAAAGGCAACAAAAACGTTTACAGTTTAGCGACCCTTGTAGTAAGGAAAACTTTTATGGAGATGGAAATCAACTGTGTAATGGATATATCGCTATGAATCATGGAGAATTTAAAGGTGTTGGATTAGGAAATAGTACTCAAAAATATTTATATTTGCCAGAGGCACACACTGATTTCATTTTTCCGATTATTGTAGAAGAGAATGGTGTCATCGCGGCATTTATCCTACTAGCATTATATTTTGCACTAATTGGTAGAATTATTAAAATTTCGAAGGATTGCTATAATACAAGAGGATATTTAATATGCATGGGTGTTGCAATCTATATACTACTCCATATTTCGGTAAATTTAGGAGGAGTGATGGGGCTAATTCCAATGACTGGTGTTCCATTACCGTTTATGAGTTATGGAGGAAGTTTTGCGATGTGTCTAGTTATTTCTTTAACATTTGTTCAAAGAATTAACTGTGAAAATATTATGTATAAAGAAAAAATGTTAGAAAATAAAGAAAAAAATAACCGAATAACCAAAAAAAGGAAATAATTCTTATAGGAGGTTATTTTTTTATGATAGAAATTCGATACTGGATAGAAGAACACAAAAAACAAATCATTACATTCTTAGGGTTAATTTTGGGAATTACCTTAGGATTTTTGATTTATTATTGTATTCACTATAATGAAATTAGCAAAGAAAAAAGAAATATAGAAGATATTCCCATTGAACTTAGTTTAAAGAAAGAAGAAAAGATAGAGAAGAAAGAAGAAAAAATTATAGTTACAGTAGATATTAAAGGCGCTGTGAAGAATCCTGGAGTTTATGAAGTAGAGGAGGGAAAAAGAATTCAGGATGTAATTGAAATGGCATCAGGACTAAATGAAAATGCAGATATTTCAATGATTAATTTAAGCAAAAAAGTAACTGATGAAATGGTAATCATTATTTATACTAAGGAAGAAATAGAAAATTTAAATAGGAAAGAAACAGAAAAAAGTATGCAAAATACTTGTCCAGAAACGCCAATTATTAATGATGGTTGCATTAATATTCAGCAACCACAAGAAGAAAATAAAGAAAATAAAAAGATATCAATTAATGAAGCAAATATAGAAGAATTAATGACACTGCCAGGAATAGGAGAAAGTAAAGCACAAGCAATTATTAAATATAGAGAAGAAAATGGTGCTTTCCAAACAATAGAAGAAATAAAAAATGTAAGTGGTATTGGAGAAGCAGTCTTTGCAAAAATGGAAAACTATATTATCGTCTAATTTATTTCTAGGAATCTTTCTTCTATTAGGATGTTTTTATTTAATATACATAGTTATAAATAATAGATACTCATTCTTTAATTCAAATGAAACAAAAATAGTTGGAACAATTGTCAAAATAAGAGAAAGGGAAAATAATACAGAATTATTTTTAAAAATAGATTCTAAAAGAAAATTAAGAGAATTTATTAAAAAGAAAAATGATTTAAAAATTGGAGATCAAATAAAAATAGAAGGAGAATTTAAAGAACCAATAAGAAATACAATACCCAATGGATTCAATTATAAACACTATTTATGGTATCACCAAGAAAACATTTATTTTAAATCTGAAAAAGAGGAAAAAATAGGGGAATCTAAAAATATATTTTTAAAAATAAAAAGAAGTCTTATAGAAAAAATTGAAAATAGAAAAAACAGAAAGTACTTAAAAATATTTATATTAGGGGATACAGAAGAGCTAACTGTAGATGAGAAAAATTCATTAAAGGTAAATGGAATTAATCATTTGTTCTCTATATCTGGAATGCATATCTCATTAATCATTGGAATTATAACAATATTTATAAGGAAAAGAAAATCATTCCTTTCTTGGACGATTATAAATATTATATTATTCGGATATCTTACTTTGATTGATTTTCTACCATCTGCTTGTAGAGCTTTTGTATTATGGAATTTTATAACACTCTCCAAAATACAAAATTTAAATTTTACAAAAATAAAATGTTTTCTATGGATGTTAGGGACTATTCTCTTTATAAAGCCTTTTTTCATTTTTGAAGTAGGATTTCAATTTTCTATGACTTTATGTTTCTTCTTTTGTCTGATTGAAAGAAAATTATCAGAAAAGACAAAATTGAAACAGATGATTTTAATCTCAACACTTGCACTTTTTGTAAGTCTTCCAATTACGCTTTACTATTATTATGAAATAAATTTTTTAAGTATTTTATGGAATATTTTGATAGTACCATTTATTACAATTTTCTTTTTTCCATTACAATTATTATCCCTGATTATTCCAATATTATCTATACCAGCATATTATTTAGGAGAGATATTTGAAGTAATCACACAGATATTAGAAAAAATAGATTTTTTAATTATGACTTTTCATAAACCATCTATACTTTGGATTATAACCTATTATTTACTATTAATTTTAATGTTAAAGAAAAAGAATAAGAAAAGATGTGTTTTGATGATAGTAATCTTAATTATATATTTATATCATTACAATTTAATTGTAAGAAAAAGTTATTTTTTAATGATTGATGTAGGTCAGGGAGATTCTATGTTAATTCACTCAAATAATAAAACAATGTTACTAGATACAGGAGGAACTTTAAACAAAAGTACAATTGCAGAAAAGAAAATATTACCTTTATTAAAATCATTAGGAATCAGAAAAATTAATGTTTTATGTTTAAGTCATGGGGATACTGATCATTTAGGAGAAGCAATAAAGATTATTGAAAATATAAAAGTAGATAAAATTTATTTCAATGCTAATTCAATCAACGAGAAAGAAATAAAAATAGCTAATGTAGCAAAGAAGAAAAATATACCATTGACTCAAATAAAGGAGAGAGATTATTTTAATATTGGAAATTTTTCCTTTTTCTCTTTAAATCATGATTTGAAGTTAGAAAATCCAAGTAGTATTGTATTACTCGGAAAAATAGATAAATTTTTTTTCTTATTAGCAGGAGACTCTACAGTGGAAACAGAAAAGTATATTCTAAGTCAATACAAAATACCACGATTGCTATTTTTGAAAGTGGCACATCACGGCTCAAAAACAAGCACTAGTACAAATCTATTAGAAATGGTAAGACCCAAATATTCTTTAATTTCAGTAGGAAAAAACAATTTATATCATCACCCAGATTTTGAAGTAGTAGAAAGACTAGAGGAGTATTCTGAAAATGTATATAGTACAAGTATTTATGGTAGCATTTTCATAAAATTTAAAAAAAATGTCACCTTTAAATATTATGCACCATAATATATAATAGATCGCCTGTAGATAGGCGTTTATATAGATAAGGAAGATTTTCTTCCTTTTTTTGCATAAATTATTAATTATGTGATATAATGGATGAGATTGGAGTAAATATTAATTGAGGTGGAAGCATGAAAAATTATACCGATCAAGAAGACTACATTTCATTAGTAGAAGATATCTTAAATCTTGAAGATTTTCAAAAGCTAGGTGATATCATTCATCATGAGAATAATCGCTTGGATCATTCATTAAGAGTATCTTACTATTCATATAAAATAAGTAAAGCACTAACTCTAGACTATAAAAAAGTTGCAAGAGCAGCATTATTACATGATTTCTTCTTTGAAGAAAATGATGGACAGAATAAAAAAACAAAGTTTAAAACACTAATGAATCATCCAAAATATGCTTTAGAAAACTCTAAAAAATATTTTGAATTATCTGATATGGAAAGTGATATTATTAGAACACATATGTTCCCAGTAGGACCAAGTGTTCCTAAATATATAGAAAGCTGGCTAGTAGATATCATCGATGATATAGTTTCAATTGCTGAAAGAACGTATGCGATTAGACATCAATTATCAGCGGCTATGTCATTTATGTTTGTTTGTACAATAAATTATTTAAGATAATAAAAATCCATAGAGTATCTCTATGGAATATATGTCCTCGTAACATAATGGATAGTGTAGATCCCTCCTAAGGATCAAATGTAGGTTCGATTCCTACCGGGGACACCAGATTGAATAATAACCCGAACTTTTAAATTTTAGAAGGTCGAGTTTTAATATATCTAAAAATATGATATTATTATTTATAGATAGGATACTCAAAATTTGAAAGAATTTAATATTCAATAAACACAATAATTTATGTTGGAGGATAAGATTATGGTTAACGAAGAAAAAGAGCAAATGTTAGAGATTATTAATCAATATAAATCAGATGAAGATTATAGAAATTATATAAATTCATTAGAAGAATCTGAACTTTCAGAAATAGAAAAGATTGCTCTAAAAGATTTAATTGTAACGGCAGATGGAAATGAAGTTTTATATAGTGATCTTAGTAATTATTATGAGGAATATAATCCAGTTGACATTAGCACTCCAGAAAGACTAAGAATAACGTGTATGAATATGGCAGTAGCAGAATTACTTCATGCTGCACTTAGAGAAGACAACATTAACAAATATTCTGATTTCAATTTAGTTGATATTAAAACAAGAATGAAAGGTGATTTGTTTTCGAAAATGGATAAACCAATGGTAATTGAATTTATCAAGCAATATAATAAATCGAATCCTAAATTTTTACCAAAGCATGCAAAAGAATTCTGGGATATATATCATGGACATATTAGAAATGGTGTTGGAACTAATACTTTTGTTAGTTTGGCTCAAACGTTCAACACAAATATTTATTTAGACGAACTGATAACAAAAGAAAAGAAAAATTTCTTTGGAAGAAGATAAATAATTAGATATCAAAAAATTGCCAAACAAAAACGCAATCAATAACGATTGCATTTTTTATTTTTTACCTTCGTTTTCATGTTTTATAAGTTGCATAGGAAGAATAGGACTAATATTATCTATAGTAATATCTTCATCATCAAAACCTTGCTGATAATAACCATAATCAGAAAATTTCGTTTCTAAATAATTTTTAACTGCATTATATTCATCAATAGCTCTAGGGTCTTTTAAAAGACATTCATCTTGAACACCATTATAACTAACACGTAAAAACCAATCTTCACTACATATAATATGAGAAGAAAAGTACAAAAAAGAATCTAATTGATCTGATATATCTAATTGATATAAAATGGAATGTATTCTATTCTTAATTTCTTTTATTGAAGATTTTTCTTCTGAATATTTATGATAAACTAATCATTTGGTCTTTCATCAAAATAAATTGCATCAGGTGTGCTTTTTATAGAACGCTAGAATACCATCTAGAAAAAGAGTTTATAATAAGTGAAAAAGTAGAAATTGCAGAAGATGACTATGGAAAAAAAGAATATCGTTGTTTTGTAATAGATGGAGAAATTGCGAATATTTCAAGATTTACAGTAGATGTTTTTCATGAAATAGAAGAAGAAATTTTAAGAAAATTACAAGAAATTTTGAGACAGTTAGGAGAAGTTTTTCCAAAAGACTTTGTAGTTGATATATTTCAATATCGAAAAGAAAACAGGGAATATATCGATGTAGTAGAATTTAATAATATTCATTCTTCAGGTCCTTTCCTGTATAATTCAATTATGGAAAAATCAGAAGATTTATTACACCGAGATAAAAGAAAAATATCTGGGGTATTTATGGATAAATGGAATGAATGCAGGGAACAAGGATTTATGATAGATGAAAGAACAAATTTATATGATGTACCAGGAACTTTTTCCCATGACTTAAGAAATATATGTGTTTTAGGATCTAGAGATGGATGGTGTCATGATAGTATAATCGATATAGAAGACTTTAAAAAACATGAATCTAAAATTAATCTTTGTGATTTTGAAGAAATCACAGATGATTCCTTCTTTATAGAAAAAGAATCAGAAAGAGAATGGAAAGAAGAAGGATTAGATGACGAACAAATTCAGTTATTAAAAAAATGTTAGAAAAAGCTAAATTATGATATAATAAAGTCGTACTAAACTAGAGGAAAAGAGGGTTAAAATGGAAACATCAATCTGTAAGAAACTAAAAAAATATTCTAAAATGTTAAAAAGCAAAATAATACAAAATATTATAGAAGAAACAATAGGAAAATGTACATTAAAAAATATAGAAATAGTGGGAGATACTGTTATTGCTCATTTAAAAGAAGAAGGAAATAATGACAATATAACTTTAGAAATAACAGACGAAAAAATTGTTTTTAAAAGAGAAAATAAAAAAGAGTTAAAAGTAAAAACAATAACACAAGAATCTACTATAGATACTAACTACTACGAATTAAGACCAAATGGAGTAGTGATTGAAAAGGTAAGACAAACATATGGTTACTCTATTTTTTCAAAAACTGAAAAGAAAGTTACAGATTTAACAAGTAGGAGATATATTTTAAGTACAAAAACATTAAATGAAAGATTTCCTGAAATTGATTGTATGCATGAATATAGTATAGGATATTTATATAGAGAATATGGAGAAATTAGTGACTACAAAGAGGAAATATTAAAACCAGATATGGTAACAACTTTTGAAACTCATATGAAATATTGTGCACCATATGATGGAGTAAGATTAGTTACGGATTCTATCTATTCAACATATACCTTACTAAATGGAGAGGATGTTTCTTTTGTTTATAATATTGTAGAAGGACCAGATAAACTTCCTAGAATCTATGATTTGTATAATGGAATCATTAATGATAGAAATATAGGAGACTTAAGGGCAATCAATTTAGGACTTCTTAGAGAACAAGCTTTTGGACTAAAAGAAGCCTCAAAAATCACAGAAAAGGAAAATAGTATTGTATCTAAATTTATTACTTCACCAAATGCAAGTTATTATCAAGACGTTTGTAGACTATTAAAGGAAAAGTTAAACTATGATGGAGTAATTTTACTAGATGATAGAGAGGCCTTATTGAAAGCAATTAAGCATAAACTATCTGCAGTAGAAACCTCGAAAAGAACTGTTGAAAGGATGCTTGGGATTCCTTATCAGGAGTTTGAACAATTAGATATTGATGAACAACATAAACTTATTGAAGCAAAAAGTGGAAAAAAACTAACACCAGATAAAACTAAATATATGGACTGTGTACCAGTGGATCAAGTAAAAATTTATTCGGATTCTACTCAAAATGGGGATAAGCCAAAATCAATTTTAAAAACAATTTTTGGAAAATAAATAAAAAAATAGCCGCAAAGAGGAATAAAATCCAAAGTATTTACCTATAATATAACTGTAAATATTGACAAATTAAGGAAAAAGTTATAAGATATGAGTACATGTGCTGACTGAGAGAGTAGTATTTTAAACTGATTTATAGAGAGCTAGGACGGTGGAAGCTAGCAATTAAGCAAAATATGAAAAACACTCACGAACTGTATAGCTGAACAAAAAAGTAGGCTATATCGGAGGTAAACCGTTATCATATTACTAGATTTGATAGAATCGAAAGAGTGATCATAGAAATATGATAATTAGGGTGGTACCGCGGAAAGAAAAGTTCGTCCCTTCAGAAGGACGGCTATTATTTATGCCTGATTAGCTCAGTTGGTAGAGCACTCGGCTGTTAACCGATAGGTCGTAGGTCCGAGTCCTACATCAGGCGCCATTAAGAATATAAAAGTTCTTCTAAATAGAAGAACTTTTTTTGTTGATATAAGGAGGAATGACATATGGAAAAATTTACAAGTGAAATGGTAGATGACTATGCAGAAAAAGTCATGATTGGATTAACTAAAGAAGAAAATCAAATGGTTTCAGAAGAATTTGATATCATCGATAAAGATATTGATAAAATCAATAATATCGAAGGAATCGAAAAGGTAGAGCCAATGACACATTGTTTAGATGATTTTATCTATGAGTTAAGAGAAGATACAAAAGAAGAGTCAGTACCAATTGATGATTTACTACAAAACTGTGATGATTATAAAGATAGAGAAGTAAGTGTACCAAGGATGGTGGGATAATATGAGTTACATGGATAAAGGAATTAAAGAGCTTCATGAAGCATTAATCAATAAAAAAGTAACAAGTAGAGAACTAATAGAAGAATCTATAAGAAAAAGTCATGAAGTACAGGAAAAGTGTAATGCTTTTGTTACGATATTAGATGATGCAAAAGAACAAGAAGTAACAGATAACTTACTATCTGGAATTCCATTTGGTATGAAAGATAACTATAGTACGAAAGGAATCCTAACTACAGGAAGTTCTAACACATTAAAGGATTATGTACCGTTCTTTGATGCAACAGCGGTAGAAAAATTAAAGGAAGCCCATGCAGTAATGGTAAATAAAACAGTAATGGATGAATTTGGTATGGGAGGTTCTGGAATCACAGGACATACAGGTATTGTAAGAAATCCATGGGATGTAACAAGAATGTCTGCTGGTAGTTCTGCTGGTAGTGCTGTTGCGGTTGCTAGTGGAGTATATCCATATGCAACAGGAAGTGATACAGGGGATTCCATTAGAAAACCTGCTGCCTACTGTGGAATTGTAGGGTATAAACCTACTTATGGAATGATTTCAAGATATGGATTATTTCCATTTGCTAGTAGCTTAGATCATTGTGGATGCCTAACACGTAGTGTAGAAGATGCTGCAATTGTTGTAGATCAAATGAAAGGTATCGATAAAAATGATATGACAACTTGGGATTCAAAAGACATTCATCTATATGAAAATCTAACCAAAGAAGTAAAAGGAAAGAAACTTTGCTATATTAAGGAAATTTGTGATATTAAAAACTATCCAAATCCAAAGGAAGAATTAGTCCTTCACTTAGAAAACTTCATGAAGACAATTGAATTATGTAAAAACCTAGGAATGGATGTAGAAGAAGTATCTGTTGATCAAACACTGCTAGATGCTGAACCATCTGTCTATGTAGTAATTTCTTGTGCAGAAGCAACATCCAATATGTCAAATTTAACAGGATTTATCTTTGGACCAAGAGGGGAAGGAAATACTTGGATGGAAATGATGAAAGATTATAGAACGAAAGGATTCTGTTCTTTAATTAAACGTAGATTCATTATCGGTTCTTATGTATTACAAAAAGAAAATAAAGATAGATATTTCCATAATGCCCAAAGAGTAAGAAGACTTTTGGTAGATACTTGGAAAGATTTATTTAAAACATATGATGCAGTTATCCTTCCAGTTGGAAGTGGACCTGCAAAAAAGCTAGAAGGAGAAGAAAAATCATCTGATAGAGAAAGTGAAATTCTAGAAGAACATTTACAAATTGGAAACTTTGGGGGATTTCCATCAATTACAATTCCAAATGGATTTGTTCATGGATTACCAGTAGGAGTAAATATTACTGGAAACTGTTATGATGATCAAAATGTTCTAAACATTGCGTATGCCTTAGAAAGTGAAATGGGCTATAAAGGTCAAACTGTAAAGGAGGTAAAATAATGGCAAAATATAAAGCATGTATTGGACTAGAAATGCATTGTGAAATCAGTGAAACTAATACAAAAGTATTCTCGTCTGCTGCCAATACCTATAGTGATGTACCAAACTCCAATATCAGACCAGTTGATATGGCATTTCCTGGAACCCTACCAGTAGTAAACAAAGAAGCAGTAAGAAAAAGTATCATGGCATCCTTAATCCTTGGATGTAAACAACCAGAATATATGTATTTTGAAAGAAAAAATTATTACTATCCAGATTTACCAAAAGGATATCAAATCACACAGGAGACGAAACCAATTCCAGTTGGAATTTATGGAAAACTAACTTTTGATTGTAATGGAGAACAAAAGACAGTTCGAATTAATAACTTACATTTAGAAGAAGATGCCGCAAGTGCAGATCACACTGGTTCTTATTCAACCATCGATTATAATCGTGCCGGAGTACCACTTCTAGAATTAGTAACAGAACCAGATTTAAGAAGTGCAGAAGAAGCAGTAAATTTTCTTGAAACAATGAGAGCCATTTATCAATATGCAGGAATTAGTGAAGCAGATAGTAAAAAAGGTCAAATTAGATGTGATGTAAACGTATCCATTATGGATGAAGATAAAGATGACACCAATTTAGAAAATTATGGAACAAAAATAGAAATCAAAAACGTTAACTCTTTTGGTGGAGTAAGAGATGCCATCAATTATGAAATAGAACGTCAAATAGAACTAAAAGAAGATGGGAAATACGATGAAATGGAACAACAAACAAGACGTTGGGACGAAGAAAGTGGCACTACAATTTATATGAGAAGTAAGGTAGATGCCATCGACTATAAATATTTTGTAGAGCCAAACATTCCAAAATTTAGAATTGATCCAGCCTGGGTAGAAAAAATAAAATCTGAAATTCCAGAACTTCCAATGGAAAGACTTGAAAAATATCAAGAACAATTTGGTTTATCAGCATATGATGCAAATATTTTAGTAAAAGAAAAAGAAGTTTCAGATTATTTTGAAGAATGTATTAAGTTAGGAATCGATGCCAAAAGTGCATCTAACTGGATTACTACAAGAATTTTGGGACATATTAATAAAGAAAATTTACAGATGAGAGAAATATATATAACACCAGCAATGTTAAAAGATTTAATTGAAATGGTAAGTAGTAATCAAATTTCATCAAAACAGGCAAAAGATCTATTCTATAAAGTATTAGAAGATAAGAAAGAACCAAAAGTGTTAGCAAAAGAACTTGGAATGGAACAAATTGCAAGTGATGAGGAACTTCGCTCTATTATTGTTAAAATTCTAGATGCAAACGAGGAAAATATAAAGAAATATAAAGAGGGAAGAACCAATGTGCTTGATTATTTTGTTGGGCAAGTGATGAAGGAAACTCGTGGAAAAGCAAACCCAGCATTAACATCAAGTATCTTAATAGAAGAAATAGGAAAGAGGTAGATTATGAGTAAATATCGTGATTGTTATTGTAAAGATATAGATACAAGCAAAGTGGGCGAACAAGTTCGTCTAGCAGGGTGGATTGAAAACATTAGAGACCATGGTGGAGTCATATTTGTAGATGTAAGAGATGAAGGAGGAGTTGTCCAAGTAGTAAGTAATGACGATACTATCTTTCATGGATTAACCAAAGAGTCTACAGTTAGTATTTTCGGTACCATCAGAAAAAGAGAGAAAGAAGACTATAACCCAAAAATAAAAAGTGGAGAGGTGGAACTTTTTGTAGAAAGTAAGGAGAATATTGATATTCTTGGAAAATGTTTAAATAATCTTCCATTTGAAATTATGACATCGAAAGAAGTAAATGAAGATGTAAGATTAAAATATAGATACCTAGATTTAAGAAATAGAAAAGTTCACGAAAATATGACTTTTCGAAGTGAATTGCTTCATTATTTAAGAAATAAATTACATGATAAAGGATTTACAGAATTACAAACACCAATCTTAACAGTATCTTCTCCAGAAGGAGCAAGAGATTTTCTAGTACCATCTAGAAAGTTTCATGGAAGTTTTTATGCTTTGCCACAATCTCCTCAAATATTTAAACAATTGTTAATGACAAGTGGATTCGATAAATATTTTCAAATTGCCCCATGTTTTAGAGATGAGGATTGTAGAGCAGATAGAACATTAGAACATTATCAATTAGATATGGAAATGGCTTTTATTGAAGAAGAGGATTTATATAATTTAGGAGAAGAAGTGTTCTACGATACGTTTACAAAATTCTCTGATAGATATGTTTCTCCTCGTCCGTTTAGAAGAATCAGTTATAGAGAAGCTATGTTAAAATATGGAACAGATAAACCAGATCTTAGAAACCCACTAGAAATTATCGATGTTAGTGAAATCTTTAAGGAAAGTGAATTTAAACCATTTAGGGGAGTTACAGTTCGTGCGATTAAAGTAGATGATTTGAAATCAAAATCAAATAGCTGGTTTAATGAAGTAGTAGATTATGCAAAAACAATTGGAATGCCAGGAATTGGATATATTACAGTGGAAGAAGATTGTTCATTAAAAGGACCAATCGATAAATTTTTAACAGAAGAAGATAGAAAAAAATTATTTGAACAAGCTAGTTTAAAAGTAAGTAGTGTATTATTCTTTATTGCCGATAAGAATAGAGATACTGCTGCAAAACAAGCAGGTAATATTAGAAAATATTTAGGAGAAAAATTAGAATTAATTGATAAAGATAGATATGAATTTTGTATTATTAATGATTTTCCAATGTATGAATATAATGAGGAAGAAAGAAAATATGATTTTGGACATAATCCATTTAGTATGCCTCAAGGTGGAATTGATGTCTTAACTAAAGAAAATTTAGAAAATGTTTTGGCATATCAATTTGACTTTGTTTGCAATGGAGAAGAAATGTGTTCTGGTGCGATAAGAAACCATGATATCGAAGTTATGAAAAAGGCATTTGATTTAGCTGGGTATACAGAAGAAGATGTAAAAACAAAATTTAGAAGTCTATATACTGCATTCCAATATGGAGCACCACCTCATGGTGGAATGGCTCCAGGAATTGATCGAATGTTAATGCTATTAAGAGACGAAATTAACTTAAGAGAAGTTCAAGTCTTCCCACCAAACGTTAGTGGTATGGACAATATGATGGGTTCTCCAAGTCCAGTTTCAGAACAACAATTAAGAGAAGTACATATTAAAGTTAGATAAAATTATAAAAGATGTCACAAAATGGCATCTTTTTCCTTAATAAAGAAATCTTTTTTCTTGGTTGTAAAAATAGAGTAGAAAGATTAGAGTAAAAGTATTATAATATAAATAATTGAAATAAAAAAAGTGGGAGAGAAAAATATGACATTAAGAGAATTATATGAGCAAATAGAAAAATATTTGAATCAAGAAATAGAAATTAAGGGATGGATTAGAAAACATCGTAAACAAAAAGAATTTGGATTTATTGATTTTTCTGATGGAACTTGTTTTAAACATATCCAAATTGTTTATGATAAGGGTACAAAAGATTTTGATAGTATTGATGCTCTAAAGCATGGAAGCGCAATTCGAGTAGTTGGTAAACTTGTAAAATCAGAAGGAAAGGGACAAGACTACGAAGTAAAGGCAACAGAAGTAACTTTAGAAGGAGATTGTAGTGAAGATTATCCATTACAACCAAAACAACATACTCGTGAATTCTTAAGAGAAATTGGATATATTAGACCAAGAGCTAATCTTTTCCAAGCTGTATTTAGAATTCGTAGTGTAGCAGCAATGGCAATTCATACTTATTTTCAAGAAAAAGGATTCGTTTACTTACATGCACCATTAATTACTGCGAGTGACTGTGAGGGCGCAGGAGAAATGTTTCAAGTAACAACTCTTGATTTAGATAGAATTGCAAGTAGTGGAAAAGTAGATTACAGTAAAGATTTTTTTGGAAAAAAGGCTTCTTTAACCGTATCTGGACAATTACAAGGTGAAACATTTGCAATGGCATTTAGAAATATTTATACTTTTGGCCCAACTTTCCGTGCAGAAAATTCAAATACCAAAACTCATGCAAGTGAATTTTGGATGATAGAACCAGAAATGGCATTTTGTGATTTAGAAGGGCTAATGGATACAGAAGAAGATATGCTAAAATTTATCGTAAAATATGTCCTAGAGCATGCAAAGGATGAAATAGAATTTTGTAACCAATTCGTAGAAAAAGGATTAATAGAAAAATTAGAAAAATTGGTAAGCAGTAAATTTACACGAATTACTCATGAAGAAGTAATTAGAATTTTAAAAGAAGCAAAGGTAGATTTTGAGTTTACTCCAGAATATGGAGAGGATATCGCAAAAGAACATGAAAAATATATTACAGAGTATTTTAATGGACCAGTGTTTATTACTGATTGGCCAAAAGATATCAAAGCATTTTATATGAAACAAAACGAAGATGGAAAAACAGTAGCAGCTGTAGATTTAGAAGTACCAGGAGCAGGAGAATTGATGGGTGGTTCTCAAAGAGAAGAGGATTATGGAAAATTAAAGAAACGTATGGAAGAAATGAATGTTTCTGAAGAAGGTATGGAATGGTACTTAAATTTAAGACGCTTCGGTGGATGTGTACATAGTGGGTTTGGTATGGGATTTGAAAGATTATTAATTTATTTAACAGGAGTAGAAAATATTCGTGATGTAATTCCATATCCAAGAACACCAGGAAATTGTGAGTTTTAAAGCATAAGAAAAGAGCATTTAAAAAAATGTTCTTTTTTTGTAGCAAAAAATTTATTAAAAAATAAAATATAATAGTTGACAATCAAAATAAATGATGCTAATATATTAATTGTCTTACAAATGAGTGAGATTGTTCGAATGTCTTGCGCTCGTAGCTCAGTTGGATAGAGTGTTTGGCTACGAACCAAAAGGTCAGGGGTTCGAATCCCTTCGAGCGCACCATCTCGGGAAGTGGCTCAACTTGGTAGAGCACTTGGTTTGGGACCAAGGGGTTGCAGGTTCAAATCCTGTCTTCCCGACCATTATTGTATATAAAAGTCATCCTAGTAGATGATTTTTTTTATGTCTGCAACTCCCTGTTCCAAACCATCTTCTGTTAAATAAAATATGATAATACTAGAAAAATTCAGTTAACTTCCCGAGATTCCTAATAAAGACAGATTCTATCAAATAATTTATTTATATTTTCTTCTTGAATTTCGAAACTAGTTCCACGATCATGAATTTCACCAGTTCTAGGGCCTTCTCGAAAAATGCCTATTTTAAATGTGACCCTAACAATTCCTTGCTCTATTAATCTTAAAAAAACATCAAAATCTTTCAATTGATAAAATTGAATTTCATAATACTTATAATAATCTATTTCATTTATAGTTTTAGGCCATGCTTTTATGAACGCTAAGTATTTTAATTTTATTTCTAATCTTTCTTTGATTATATCAAAATCCCAATAAACATCTTGCTCCAGTAATCGCATATTTTTGTCTAAAATAGATAAATAGATTTTTCTTTTTTCATAATCTAGACTCAATTTGAAAAAAAAGCGACCTGCTACCAAAGTCCTCATATTTCCTTGTACTGAAAAAGCTAAGACATTATGCTCTTTTTTTATTTTATCTGGATACCCATAAGTATTACTTAATCTTTTTATTTCAAATTCATTTTTACCTTTTGGTGTAGCATTAAAAAGACGAATATAGCTTTTTGAATATCCTCTTTTTGTTTTAATTTCTATTCCATTGTAATCAGGAGTTTCTAGACGATCTTCCTTTTTACCAATTAAATCCTCAAAAGTTTTACCAATTCCTGTGAATCCTTTCCTTGAAGATTTAACATATCCGAGTTCTTTAATTTCATTAAATTTTTGTTTTAACGATAATATTTCATTACTTACCATAAACTTTCCTCCTTTTTGGAATAATTATTATAGATTTTTTCTTTTCTATATTTGTCGAAAAGAGTCGATTGAAATTAAAAAAATAAGTTTTTTGTAAAATTTCATCAAAATTAATTGAATTTATATTTTATTTAGGAGACACAAGGAATATCCAATAGAAAGATTTATGGTATAATATAAATAGAAAATAATAAAAAATAAAATCGATAATAGGGGTAGAAAAATGGGAAAATT
>CATLHA010000013.1 GCA_949948745.1 uncultured Caryophanales bacterium | reverse complement strand
CCACTTTTCATCACCTAACCCTCAATTTTTTCTCAACAATTCTAGAAATTATCAAAGATACTAATAATAAGACTGAAACACGAATTAAAATAGTAATATCCGTTAAACTTTCTAACAAACTAGTACCAATATATCCCCAGAAATATACCATAACACTTTTTCCTATTAATAAAGCAAAGAAAAATTTTTCTTTTGTAATCTTAGATAATCCCGCCGCAATATTAATTAAAAAGGCAGGGGAAAATGGAATTGCAATTAACAAAACCAAATTAGAAAAGGAAATATTAGAAATAGTTTTCATCATTTTATCTAAACCTACTGCTTCCTTTTTCTTAATAAAGTTATAAAATTTCTTTCGAAAACAACTTCTAAAAAGAAAAAAGGAACAAAGACATCCAAAAATAGTAGATGCCAAAGATATACCATAACCGAATAGATTTCCAAAAGCTAAAATATTTAAAGAAATAAAAACAGCAAGTGGCAATATTGGAAACATGGATTCTAATAAAATAAGTATTACACCAGATATTGGTCCAAGAGAAGTCAAATATAATGTAATATTATCTACAAATTGTTCTATAAATTCTATCATCTCGTCACCCTATTACTTAGTATAATACTTTTTCTTGCTTTTTTATCATTTTTTCTAACAATTCCTAAAATTTTACTTTTTTCTTTTCATTTTAATTTTTTTATAAAGATGACGAATTATTAAAAATATTAATAATAGATAAATTGGCACTTTAAATTTAGATGTAAATTCACTTAATACAGTCCAATGGTCACCTAAATGATATCCTACATAAACAAAAGCATAAGTCCAAGGAATACTCCCTAATGTTGTATAAAAAACAAATTTAATAAAGGATAATCTTGTAAGGCCAATAGGAATAGAAATTAAAGTTCGAATAATAGGAAAATTTCGTCCAAAAAAGGCAGCCAACATTCCATATTTAGAAAACCAAAGATCAGCCTTTTCTAAATCCTCTTTTTTCATAAAAAAATATTTTCCATACTTTTCAACAAATGGACGTCCACCATAATATCCCATAGCATATAAAACAATCGCACAAAAAACACTTCCTAAAAGTCCAGTCAAAAAAGCAAAAGGAAATGTAAAAATCCCTTGAGAAGCTAAAATACCTGACGTTGCTAAAATTAATTCACTGGGAATCACAATAATAACAGCTTCCAAAATCATCGCAAAAAACATTCCTATATAACCATAACTGCCAATCCATTGTACAAAAAAAGAAGACATAAAATCACCACTATATTTTATGCCTTTAATCTCATGAATATTTCTCTACCTCTCATGATTTTTTTCCACAATAACTACAAAAATTTCCTTGAATCTTATTACCACACTGACTACAGTACTTCTTTTGCAAAAATGGATGTTCTGTAATTATCAGCTTTTTAATTTTTAAAATAAAGTATATATATAAGAATAAAACAAAAAGAAGAAAAATTACTATAAAGATTATTTCTTGAGTAAATAATAAAAAGTCAAATAATGCATGAAGTAATGTTGGAACAAATAAACTAAAAATAATAGAAGTAATAAAGGAATGTTTATTTTTCTTTAATTTTGCTTCTTTTGCCAAAGATAAATTTATCCCCATAGAAATTCCAAAAAAAGCATGCGCTGGCACAGTAAATATAGCTCGAACAATAACTGCTTGAAATCCTCCTACAATCGCATAAAGAATGTTTTCTATTGTTGCAAAACCTAAAGAAACAAAAGTACTATATACAATTCCATCAAAAAAATAATCAAAATTTTTATTATTTTTTAAAAATAATACAGAAAAAAGAAACTTACAACTTTCTTCTAGTAATGCAACACAAAAAAACGAATATAGGAAAATTCCAAAATAAGAAGATATTTCAGTAACATCTATTTGTGAAATTCCTAAAAGGGAAGATAAAAAAATCACCAAAATTGCAGACAAGACACCATAAAAAAATGATTTCAACAATTGACGAAATGGCTCACGCTCACGTTTATCAGAACGATAAATTAAAAAACCAATCACAATACTAGGTAAGATTGCTAAATATATTAAAAACTTCATATGTTTTCACCATATTAATCATATCATGAAAAAAAGTTGACATCATAATTTAACACTTTCATTTACAAATGTTGACAAAAGAAGAAACTAATTATTAAAATCAGTTTCTTCTTTTTCATGTACTTTTTGAATTAATTTTTCTATATGATTTCCATAGGCAATAGATTCATCATAAATAAATTTTAATTCTGGTGTATGACGAATCTCTACTCTTTGACTAAGTTGACCTCGAATAAAAGAAGCTGCTTTATTCAAAGACTCTATTACTCTTTCTTTTTTATCATCATCTAAGACTGTAAAATAAACTTTACAAAAACTTAAATCTGATGTAATTTCACAACCTGTAATCGTAACAAATTTAATATCTGAATCTTTTACTTCTGTTTGTAAAATCATACTAATTTCTTTTTCAAATTGACTATTTAATCTCTCTATTTTTACGTTCATAGAATTAAATCAAAGGATAATCTTTGATTCTTCCTCCCACCTTTCTCATATACTATATTTATAGTATACCATACTTCTCTTAGATTTTATTAATTATCTATTTTTATCATTTGTTTTGGAGGTTTTATCATATCTACATCTTCAATTATTCTAGTCATTTTCTCAATTGCTTCTTCCATCAACTTTTTTTCCAATAAGGAATCTTCTTCTGTATCTAAACTCTGTTCTAAAAGTTCTGTTGAATAAGTACTTCTTTCAAAAAAAGAAGAATCGCTGGAACTATCAAAAATTGTTTTATTAGATAGATTTGTAGTATTTAAATGAGCATGACTTGCTGCTAATAAATCAAAACATTTAATATTAGAATGATTTTTAGCTCCCATAATTGCAGTATCTCCATCTAATGGTCTAGCATTGACATCACCACCCATATGAATGCCAATATCTAATATTTTATCACTACCAAATCGTGCAGCTGTAATAATTGAAGTTGTACCAAAATTATTTGCCAAATTGATATTTGCACCAGCCTTTAATAAAAGAATAAAAGTTTTAACATATTTCTTTCTAGCACACCTTCTTAAACAAAATTCTCCTTTTGCTGTATCCTGATAGTTAGGATTCGCACCATCTAACAAAAGTTGTTCAATTTTACTAGTGTCATCTCTATAATCTTTTTGTGAAATAATTTCAAATAGTTGTTTTCCCAATTCATTGCTTTCTTCTATAGAGATTTGTTTTATTCCACTACGATATTGATTAATACTATCTTTATCCAAGCCATTTTCTTTTAAAATCTTTTCTCCTTCTTCTATTAAAACATCTAAATCTTTATTGTTCATAATTCAACACTTTTCCTTTACCATTCATAATATCTTTAGAAACCTGAAGTACCATATTAGAATCAACACAACTACAAGTAGAAGATAATCTTTCAAGTTCACTTAAAGTATTAATCATACCTAAAACATTTAAACAATAAACATTTTCTCTTTCCTGTTTAAAATCTAATATTGTATCACTATAAGCTAATGCATCAATAGAATAAGTAAGAGAATCATTCTCATTAAGTCCATATTCTTGAGTTAATTGATCCTTCGTTTTCACAGCCTGATCTACTACTTGTTCACAAATCTTTTTTTGATATTCTAAAGCTTTTAAACCGAATTTAATAAAATTAATCATATCCTGTAAATAAGTGGCTGGAATCACTGGATAGTTAGACATAAATCGAAATCTAGGAACACCCTGTTCATCTAAATCATTAATTACAATTAGTTTTTGTTCACCAGTATCTTGAATTAAAACACCATTTTCATAAATTTTAATTCCAAGTTCACTCGCAAATTCCATCAATTTTGTAATATAAATATGATGAGATAATCTAGGAATCTGAACAAATCCAACATCTGTCCATTCTGTTTTTGAAATATCAAAAATATTATATCCACGTTTTACAAAAACAGAATCATCTTCAAAATTTTTAATAATATTTGGAATATCTAAAGAAGGTACTAAATTTCCATTTTCCAATTGTATTTTTTTCTTTTCTTCTTCCATTTCTGAAATTTTTTGCTGTTCTAATTCTGCAAATTTTATCTTATATTCATCAATTAATTTCTGCATCTGATCTGTTTTTAATTGTAATTCTTTAATCTGATCATCAAATATATTTTTAGCAATTAAATTATTAATACTTGGGGGAGTTTGATTTGATTCTTCATTCTTCATATCTTTAATCAGATTTGCTAATTTCTTACTGTTTTCTGAACTAGAAGCATTAGTTCTAGATTCAAATGTTTTAATATCATCAGACATTTTAAGCATATCCTCAATAATATTAGTATAAATATCATTTTGTGTAAAATTACCAATTTTCATTAAAATATGAGCATCCATAATTGCTTGTTCACATTCTGAACAAGAAGGTAGTTTTTGATACATATCACGATCATTATATAATTGTTCATAAATTAAAGTGACTAGATTTAATAATCCATTGCTGCATTTTTGTTGTTCCACAAACTTATTCAATATTAAAAATAAACGTTCTGGTGGCATATAATCAAGACGAACAATTCTATTACGACGCATCATTGGCTCTGACAGTTCAGCACGAATATCATTTTTACATAAAAACACTTGTAACATTCCACGATTTTCTGGCTTAATTTCAATATTTCCATGTTGTACTGTATTAATCAATCCTTCTTGTAAACAGTTATTAAAGAAAGTATCAGTAACATCTCTAGCTTTATCATACTCATCCATTTTTAAGATGACATAATTTCCATCATTGACTGCTTGAAAAGCTTCTATAATTTTACCAGGAATTCTAATTTTACTAGTATCTCCTTCAAATGTAGCGACAACATCGATATCTTCGTATAAATCACCTTTACCAGTTTCTGCATCTAATTGAAAATTAATAAACTTCACTTTTTTTCCTAAAATATCAGATGCGGCTTTACAATAGGTTTCTACAAAGAAGGTTTTTCCTGCTCCACTTGGACCATCTAAACACATAGAAAATACTTCTTGTCCAACAGATTGTCCCTCACTAATATAATATAAACCTAAACAAGTTTTAGATAAAAGATAGTCTGAAATATAATACCCCTTTTGTTCAAACAATTCTTTTATTTTTTCTTTTTCTATTTTCATTTTGAATACTCCTTTTGTAATACTTTTATATTATCAACATAACATAATGCTTCAAATCGTTTTTCATTTATTTTCACTAAACCAAGTGCTAAATCTTCTTGATTTTGTACTGGATAAAGAAAACCTTGGAATTTTTTACCATAAGTAGATAAACTAGATAAACTAAAATTTTTTTCAAAGCAAAACCAATATACTTGAGAATGATTTGATAAATTAATAACTTTAATTCTTGGATCAAAATCAGAAAATATAACACACTTTTCAGCACGTTTATCAATTAGATATGTATCTAATTCTCTTTTTATTGTTTTAAAAGTAAATTGATCCTTTTTTTGCTTTATATAGTTAGTACTAAATGAAGCATCGGATTCCCCTGCTTTTTTCAAAAAAGAAACAAGATCAGAAACATCTATATTAGAAGCAATACTATCAATTTGTACATTTACTTTAGAATTAAAACCAATTAATACTTTAACTCCCTTTTTTAACAGTTCAATCGATATAACAGCGAGCATATTTGTATATTTACTCATACTACTAGACATATCAAAATAAAAAGATAAAGGAACATTTTCATTTTTACCATCTGCATAATCATATCCATATTTATCATGCAAAACTTTATTTAATTGGTGTGTTTTAGAATCTACAATAACATCTTTTACATTCCATTTATAAAAGCCATAACTTTTTTCTAAAGAATTACTACGAACATTTAAATCAGTAGTTCGTATACAAAATCTTTGATTTAAAAATTTAGTAATTAAAGTACGAACCAAACTATCAGGTATTTCTGTATTACTCTGTGTATCTATAGAATAACCATCACTCGTTTGTCTTTGCTCAAAAGATGGTATTTCTTCTAATCTTTTCAAAAATTGATTGGAATAATCATCTGTATATTCTGAAGTATTTTCTTCTGCTAATTGATCTTCTTGTTCAATCATTTCTTCAAGCATATTCTTCATAGCCCGTAATTCTTCTTTTTGAGAGTTTAAATCAGTTTCTTGATCTAACCCTTGTTCATTATTAGAGTCAGCATCCGGATTTTCTATTTCTAGACTAATCTCTTGACTATTAGAACCATTCACATTATGAGAATTTTGCTCACTATTTTGACTTTCCATATCAGAACTAGATTTCTGACTATCGGAACCATTCCCTTTAGAATCTTCTTCTAAATTAGAATCAGCCTCATTACTAGAACCCTGTCCACTATTAGAATCATTCATATCATTTCCCATATCAGAACTAGATTCCTGACTATCGGAACCATTCCCTTTAGAATCTTCTTCTAAATTAGAATCGTCTTCGTTACCAAAATCTTGCCCACTATTAGAATCATTCTCATCACTTTCCATATCAGAAGATTCCTGCTTATCAAAATCATTTTCTTTAGAATCTTCTTCTAAATTAGAATCGTCTTCGTTACCAGAATCTTGCCCACTATTAGAATCATTCATATCATTTTCCATATCAGAAGATTCCTGACTATCGGAACCATTCCCTTTAGAATCTTCTTCTAAATTAGAATCGTCTTCGTTACCAGAATCTTGCCCACTATCATAATCATTTCCTACACCTTCTGTATCAGAACTATTTTCTTCATCACCAGAATTTTCATCCAATTGATTTTCACTTTGGTCATCATTCAAACTACTATCCTGGTTTTGATCTGAATTACTTATTTTTGTAGCTACATATTTCCAAATTCTCATAATACTCACACTCTAAATTTTTTTAACTTTATCATCAATAGGTACGCTATTTTCTAAATTTGTACTATGAAATGATTCATCTACAATATATGGAATTTTTTTCCCAAATTCATAGACTTTAACTGATTCTCCAACCATATCAGATCCTACAGCATCAATTCGATTTTTAGTAGGATACGAGAATATTTTTACATCATCACTGGATTTCATCCTAACAATAAACCCATAGTGTACTCTTCCTAACATAACTCCTGGATGTACAGGAAAACTCTCATTATTAATAATAATTTTTCCTTTAGAAACACCTTTTTCTATATCAATCGTAATTGGATTTCTCATAACTGGATAATCGCTTTCTTCTTCAATTTCGTCTTCATCATTCCCATTAGAAATAAAATCACCTGTAATAGAACGAATAACTTTTCCATCTATACTAAAAATCCAAGGAAATTTTTTTCCATTTTCATAAATTTTAATTTCACCATTATACATATAAGCAGCACTAATATCGGATTCAGTTGGATACACTTTCTCTTCTTGTAAACTATTCTTTTCAACAATCAAAGTAAATCCAAAATGACCTTTTCCTAAAGCGATACCTGGATCTAAAGGATAAATAATCTCACCAGATTCACCAAATAATAATATTTTCTCATTTTTTTGAATCTTAATACAAATAGGATTTTCTACTCTACCTTCATTGTACAACATAGCATAACCTCCTGTAATTTAATATACTAACATGGAAAAATTTAAGTTTCAATAAATATACATAAATATACACTAAAATACCTATAGTCATTGATTTTTAAATAAATATATATATAATATATTACTACTTAGGGGGAAGCAATTTATGAAAATACAAAATGAAAAATTAATTGATTTAAATGAAAAAGATTATACTAGTGAGATTTTAAATATCCCAACAGGAATTAAAATAATTGGAAATTATGCTTGTCATAATCTAAAATCTAAAAAAGTAGTCATTCCTGAAGGAGTATCTGTAATCGAAGATTATGCATTTTATCAATCTGAAGGTGTAGAAGAAATCGTTTTACCAGAATCACTTTCTGCAATTAAAGAACGTGCCTTTGCATCCAATAAAAATCTTAAAAAAATAATTCTTCCTAAAAATTTAACCTATATTGGAAATAGTGCCTTTTGTGGTTGTGAAAATCTAGAAGAAATCACTATCCCAAAAGGTGTTAAAAAAATAAATTATAGAGCTTTTGCCAATTGTAAAAGACTTAAAAAAATAATATTAGAAGATGGTATCGAAGAAATTGATTGGGCTGCGTTTACGGATTGTCAAGCCTTAGAAGAAATTGTCATCCCAAATAGTGTTAGAGTATTAAATAAGCAAATTTTCATGAATTGTAAAAATCTAAAAAGAGTTACATTACCAAATCATTTAACCTCTCTTCCAGATCAATTGTTTTCTGGATGTGAAAAATTAGATATTACTTTAAATAAAAATATTAAAGAATTAGGGCAATATACATTTGAAGGTTGTAGAAACCTAAGAACGTTTCCAAAACATATAGAAAAATTAGGTACTGGATGTTTTAAGAATTGTAAAAGTCTAAAAGAAATAGAATTAGGACCAAATATCAATGAACTTCCAGAAGAAGCATTTGAAGAATGTATCAATTTACAAAAAATCACTTCAATAAATAATAAACCAATTTCTATCGGAAAAAAGTGTTTTAAAAATTGTAAAAGCTTAAGAGAAGTACCATCTTTTGTTACAAAATATAATGACTCTGCTTTTGAAAGTTGTGAATCTCTTACAGAAATTAATATTGTCGATTATAATATTCCATCTAAATGCTTTAGAGGATGTAAAAATTTAACAACTATAAATCACCAAGAAGCAATAAAAACATTAGAAAGTTTTGCTTTTTCTGGCTGTAGTAAATTAAGTGAAATAAATCTTCGAAATGTCATTGTTGATATCCCAGCAGAAGCATTTAGTAATTGTAAAGCCTTAAAAAAAATAAAAATAAGCCCATTCATCAATAGAATTGGAACCAGAGCTTTCTATAATTGTACAAGTTTAGTAGATATTGAAATACCAATGTGTGTAACTACAATTAATAAAGAAGCATTTTCAGGTTGTAGTAGCCTAGAAGAAATTACGATTCCAAGAGAATTAAAAACAATTGGAAATGATGCATTTTATAGAATGGATTCTTTAAAAAGAATTGATGTAGATGAAAATAATAAATTTTATACAACACATGATCATAAAATCTTAATCCAACTTCTTCAGGAAGCAGTTATTTTATATGCAGTTGGAAATAAAGATAAATATTATTCACTAAAGGATTATAACTTAACAATATTAGATGATGGAACAGAATGCATAAGACCAATTAGAAGATTAGCTCCTCATGCCTTTTCTAATGCCAAAAATCTAGAAGAATTAACCCTATGTGGTTGCACACGTTCTATAGAATTTAATACATTTGAAGGTTGTGATAATTTAAAAAAATTAAATTTAGAAGGAATTTCATTTTGTAGTTGTCCTGTAATCCATGTCGAAGAAAACGGATGGATGATATTTAAAGAAGATAAAAGAAAAAAAATAAGTGTTCCATTTGAAGAAATAACTTTCACAGGAAACTTAGTAAACATATCTATGAACGCACTACAAGAATTTAGAAAAGTTAAAAAATTAAATTTAGAAGATGAAAATAGTTATTATATAAGTAGTGGTGCTTTTCTTGATTGTATAGAATTACAAGAAGTAGAAATACCTGAATCTGTATATAGAATAGAATCTGAAGCTTTTCCTAAATCGACAAAATTAAAATTTAAAAGCGGATTAACTTTAGATAACTTAGATAATTTGGATACAATAAGTTGTTACAAATTACCCTATAGAATATATACACTAAAGGATGGAACTTATCATATTGAACAAAGTGGAAAAATAACTACCATCAACAAAGACTATATTGATGATAAGTGCACAAATTCAAAACTAGTTAGAGATAATCCAGTTCTATTTCTAGATTTTATGAACGACTTAGTAAATCATGATTTGGTAATAAAGAAATTATTAAATGGCATCTTAATGAAAAATATCTCATTAGAAAATAGAGAAATATTACTAGATTCATTGGATAAAGAAGATGATACTTATCTAAAAGTTCTAACAGATAGCGGTATTTTAGAAAATGACGATAATACTACAAAAAAAATATTAGAAATTAATTCTTTTGAAAAGGTAATTGACTACGTAAACTTTATAAAAGAAAAAAACATAGAAGACAAAATATTTTATAATAGATATTTATTAGCTTACTATGATATAGATGATTTAAAAGAATTATATGAATTAGATTGTCCACTACTAACCCAAACTCTACATAAGTTATTAGAAAATGTAAATAGTGAGAATTCTTCTATCATAGAAAATATTTTAACTGACAATAAATTGAAATATTTTATAAAACACATAAGAAAAAACAATATAAAAGATTCTTTTTTATTGAATAAAGCTTTCATTACTATTGTAGATAATCCTCTAGCTGATGACTTTTTTAAAACATATAATGCGAATACAAAGAGATTATTAAAAGAAAGTAAAATTCTTGAAAATGATTCTTCATTAGTCATAAATATGAATGACTTATTAACCCTTCTATTCATTTCTGGTGCTTTATCTAATGACCCTATTTTAAGTCAAAAAGCAACAACACTGATTACAGAAAAAATATTTGCTAAAAAATTAGATAATGGAAATGTAAACTCTACAAGAATTATTGGAGATGATATTCATAGAGTCTTTAATATTGAAACAAGAGATGAATTTGATCAAGAATTTGCTCAATTTTTCTTAGAAAATTTTAAAGAATTAATAGAAAATGAAAAAGTATTTTCAGGTATTACTCAAAGAATTTATATAAATTTCAGAGGTATTTCAAAAACTTCCACTTCAAATAAGGGTTCCCAAAGAAAATTAAAAGTAACTATGAAAAAATGTTTGGATTATCTTCTAACAGTTAAATTTGATAATATCGAGAAAAATAGACAATTAGCTAATTTAATTGGACAATGGTATGATCGAAACGAAGATTGGATAAATGCATTAAAAGTATACAATGAATCCTTAAATGCACCTAGAAATATCTTTACAAAAGTAGAATATAACAAGAAAAATAAACCAATATATGATAATGATCCTGATTTAGATTTAAAAGAAGAAAATAATGAAAATTATTCTTATGAATGGTTACCAAAACAAGCATATGAAAACTTAATTTTAGGAAAATATTGTAGCTGTTGTGCTCATATTAATGGAGCTGGTCAAGGAATTATGAGAGCTAGTATGATTCTAGATAATTGTCAAAATCTAGTTATTAGAAATGGATTTGGTGAAATTATCGCAAAGGCTACGATATATGTAAACAAAGTAGAAAAGTATGCTGTATTCAATAATGTAGAAGGTTCCTTAAATTATTCTAGTGAAAAAGATAAAGAGAATATCTATCATGCTTTTATGAGAGGAGCAGAAGCTTTCTTTAAAACATACAATGAAAATAATCCAGAAAATCCACTATCTAATATTTCTATTGGAGCAAACAGAAATAAAATTATAGATTACTTAGACGATGATAATCACCCTATAGTAGAAGTTCAAGAATCATTACACTTTGGCTCTTATGCACTTGATTCATATCATGGATATAATGGAGATTGGAGAACAAAACAAAGATTAGTAGTAAAAACAATAGGAGAAAGAAAATGAGTAAGGAAGGAATAGAATACAATAAGGAAGATAAAATAATCAAAATTCCTGAAGGAACAACAACTATTTTGTCAGAACAATTTCAAGATTTTGAAAATCTAGAGGAAGTAATCATTCCAGATACCGTTGTGATTATTAAACAAGGTGCTTTTCGTAATTGTAAAAATCTTAAAAAAATAAAACTTTCAAAAAATCTAGAATTATTAGAAGCATATGCTTTTGAAAATTGTATATCTCTTGAAGAAGTAACAATACCAGAATCCCTTCATTATATAGATACTGGAGTTTTCAAAAATTGCCAAAACTTAAAAACCATAAACTGTCATGACGAAATTATGTATATTAATGATTTAGGCTTATATAATTGTACAAATTTAACAAATTTCACTTTACCAAAAAAAATACAAGCACTAGGTATAAAATCTCTATATGGATGCCAAAGTATCAAAGAAATTCATATTCCCCAAAATTTAGATACTATAGATTTAGGTGCACTAGCACATATGTCTAGCCTATCTAAAATTACAGTAGATGATAATAATAAGAAATACCTTAGTATAGAAGATATAGCTATAATTAACAAAAAAGATGGAATATTTATACAATATGCCCCTGCATCTAAGAAAAAAGAATTTACGATTGGATATTATGAAATAGAATATGATAATGGAGTAAAATCTTCTCATTTAATCTATAATATTGGGGAATATGCATTTATGGATGCCAATAATCTAGAAACAATTGAAATTCCATCAGAAATAGAAAGTATCGGAAAAAAGACATTTTATAATTGTAATCAACTAAAAAACCTAGTTGTATATTTTACATACTATGGAAAAGTTTTGTTAATTCAAACCTATGGAAAACTAAAAGAGGAAACTTATTCACCATTTGAAAATATTTTCTTGGAAGATGGTATTACAACAATTGGTGATAACATGAGTAGTCTCTTCAAAAATGTAAAAAGTATCCGATTACCTAACACCTTAGAACATATTGGAAATCAGGTTTTTACAGAATCTAAAGATTTAAAATATTTACACCTTCCTGCATCTTTAAAAATGGTAGCGCCAAAAAATTTTACTACGGATATTACACTTGATTTTGAAATTTTTGGTAGTATTTTAGGAAATGAATTTGACATGCTAGAAACAAAAACATCAGAAGATTATTTTGAGAATATGATGCAAAAGGATAATATTAAAATTTTCTCATTAAAAAATGGAACCTATTATGTTAAAATTGATGATTATGATATAGTTAGTATTACAAAAGAAGAAATTAGTAAAATATCAAATGGTAGTAGTCTCCTAGAAAATGACCCTGATAGATTTATTGATTATATATATTCCCTACTTTCAATAAATGCAACATATCATGATATATTTGCTAGTGGATTAACAAATCAAGAATTAGTAAAGATATTTGATAAATTCGCTTCTGATATGGATTATGTAGAGCAAATTGCAAAAAAGAAAAATAATAAAATAATAAGAGAACTATTAAAAGTAAATCATATTGATGATGAACTATTATTTAATGGAATTATAATGAGAAAATTAAATCACCAAGAAGTACTAAATATCATTCAGAACATGTCCCCTTCTCTTCAAAATTTTTTAAAGTATCATGGATTTTCTGATCCAAAAAAAGTATTAAATGAAACAGTAAATTTAGAAAAACTATTAAAAAATATCCACAAAATAACAACTTATTGTAACCTGTTAGAAAAGTATAAATTATACGATAGATTTTTATATAACACAAAATTCTATGTAAACCTAACACCAGAAGAAATAGAATTAATACTAAGTCATTATAATAAAAACTTAAAAAGACTAATTCAAAAAAGTGGTGTTTTAGAAACACAAGATTACAAAGATTGTAATTTAAAGGATTTGTTAAAATTGATGATGATATTAGGGGTATTTAATGATAATGAACAATTAAGCCAAAAGGTATCTACTTTCATTACAGAAAAACTATTTGAAGAAACAAATTCTATAGGGAATAAAAATGAATACCAAGTAGTTGGAAATAATATTCACAGAATTTTTGATACCCTAAGACCAAAAAATGAAATAAATAAAGAATTCATCATTTTTTTCATTGAAAATTATAAAGAATTAATTGAAACTGAAAAGAAGGATTCTGGATTTATTGCCAGTGTTTATAATTGTTTTGAAGAAATTTCTAAGTGTTCTACATCAAACAAAGGTAGACAAAGACATTTAAAAGTTACCATCGATAAATGTAAAACATTTTTCTTAATGCAAAATTTTAACGGAATTACAAAGGAAAATGAAGAATTAGCAAAATTACTCGCAAAATATTATTCAGAAAGAGAAGTTGTAGATATTGCATGTAAAATTTTAAGAGAATCTAAAAATGCTCCTAGAAATATTTTTACAAGTAAACTAGATGAAAAAGATGATTTAAGAGAATCAAATGAAAATAATTTTCATTACGAATGGCTACCAAAACAATCATGGGATAATTTAATTCTTGGAAAATATTGTAATTGTTGCGCTCATATCAATGGAGCTGGAGCTGGAATTATGAGAGCCAGTATGATTCTTAATAATTGTCAAAATTTAGCAATTAGAAATAAAGAAGATAGAATTATTGCGAAAATGACGATATGGGTAAATAAAGAAGAACAAAGTGCAAGTTTTAATACAGCAGAAGTTAGCTTAGAAATTAAAGAAGATAACGATTTTCAAGAAATTTATGAAGCATTTATGAGAGGAACCAAAGCATTTGTTCAAAAATATAATGAAAACAACAAAGAAAAAACACTTCAAAATGTTTCCATTGGAAGACATGGAAATGTCTTAAAGAAATATATGAATAGAGATAATACTATGGAAGAAATGCCAAATATAACAATACCAGATTATGCTAATTACAGTTATCAACTAGGAAACAATATGGTTGGTACATATAGTGGAGATAACAGTGAAGGACAAATTCCAATCTTAATAAAAAGAGCCTAAGCTCTTTTTATTTTATCATCTTTTTTTCTTTTTCCCATTGTAATAAAATATCTTGATAGTGATTTACAATTTTAAACTTTTCAAGTTCCGCCTCTAAAAAACTCCTATAAGGGCTTAATTTTACATTACGCTCAATATCCCTCATTAAACTAATCAAAATAAAAGGATCCCTCAAATGAGAAAAATCAGTATCATAATATTCAGGAAAACTACGAATAACAGCAAAAGGAACTTTTTTTGTAATAAAAGGATTTTCTAATTGATAATAAGTATCTCTCTCAAATTTTAACATAGAAAATACATCATATACCCAGATTTTTAATCCACTAGCCACTTCAATCCAAGAATTATAATCCAAAGGACTACTGTTATAGTCAGAAAAACAAATTTCACGAGTAGAATCAGTATGTCCATGAACAATCACATAATTTAAGTCAGAAAAAACATGAGATAGAATTTCTAATTTAGAACCAATAGAAGAAGAATCTGTCGGCATTGTATATAAATATAATAAACCAGAATAACATCCATAGTACATTTTTCTAAGTTTTGTTAATACATCTGGATCAAAAAATTGAATTAATCCTTGCTCAAAAGCATTCTGAAAAATTTCAATTTTCTGGGGATTCTTCTTTAAGTTCAAATAAAATAAAGTATCTTCCATAAAACCACAACTTTTCTAAAAAATATAATTCATATTATATCAGAAAAAAAATGATTTACAATAAAATTCCACCATGCTAAAATAAAAAATAATTTAGGAGTTAGTTATGAGAATTACAAACATAGAAATAAATAAAAATTGGCTTTTTCATCAGGCTAATACAGAAAATTTTAAGGAGATTATTACAAGTGGTAAAATTAAACCACCAATACAAATAAAACCATTCAGTGAAATAGATATAGAAACAGCAAATGGTCCCTTCTATATTTCCTTAGCGAAAAAAACAGACACATTATATGATAGTAGTTATAACTATTTTATCAGGGATCAATATGCATTTATTATAGATAATATTTCGACTATCAAAACACATCACATGGAATCTAACAATTTATTTTCAAATACACAATTATTAAGAATGTTTTTACCAATTAGATTTTCTAATTGGAAAGATGAATATCAAACAAGAAAACCAATTTCTATAAATAAGGTATTAGGAATTAAAATTCCTAGTAAACGAGGAAATTATTACATTGGAAGAAATCAATACATAGATTTTTTCTTATATGTAATGAAAGATACGAATACATACTTTCCATTTGTTGATATAGAGAAAAAAATACAAATTGATCCATCTAATATTAAAGAATACATAAGAACTAGATAAAGAAAAAAAATCACTACAATGTAGTGATTTTAATACTTTATGGTAGTCTGTACGGGATTCGGACCCGTGAATGTCACCTTGAGAGGGTGATGTGTTAAACCCCTTCACCAACAGACCATAATAATGTCTTTCTTTATAAAGACATTATTATCCTATCATAAAATATCTATTTTTACAATACTTTAGAAACACTTTATATCAAATGAAAAGAAAATTCCTATAACCTTCCTTTAGGACGACCATCCATTTCATTTATTTGATTATCAATAACATCAGAAATAGTAACTTCATCTAAGTAAACCTTATCGATTGTAAGAGATTGATGATCCCTTAAATTAATCAACTGATTTGTTGATAAAATTTTAACAACAGGTCTTGTCGCATAAGTATACTCAACAAATGTTTTAACTACTTCTGCTTTTTCTCCATTAGATAAGATTACTCTAGTCCCTACAGGATAAATAGGTACACTAGATAAAAATAAATTAGCCAATTCCTCATTTACTAGTTTTGCACTTGCAGCCTGTCCTAGAACACTAACAATATTTTCAAATGTTTCACCACTATATAAACAGTGAGATAGCATATTATCATATAAACTACAAAGATGTATAATTTTAGAAGCCATAACTGTACTATTTTTTTTCTCAACCTCAAAGCCTTTTGGTCGTAAAGGACCAGTACCATTCTCAGTTTCAGAAGAAAATAACATCATATACTTAGAATGTTGTGAAATTTCTGGAACATCACTTGCAAGACAATAAGAATATAAAGAAGTATATTTCTCATCATAATAATCCCTAGGAACCTCCATAAGACCTGGCATTTGAGATGTTAAATCAGGATTTTTAACCAATTTCCCAATTCTTTCTAAAACTGCATTTCCATTGCAATTTCGTCCACGATCATGTAAAAGTGCAGCAACAGCAATTTCTCTTAAATCAATTGATTTAGCATCTATAACACTTTGGACATATGTTTTCTCTCTTATACTTTTATTATATAAATGAGCTAAAACAATAGAATAAATAGCAACTCTAATAGAATGATTTATTGTATCATCTGTACTTTCAAATGTTCTCAAATCATAAGTTAAGTCTGTAAAATCGCTCTTCAAATCTAAATCACGTAAAATAGTAGATACTAATAAATCTGCTTTCCCAACTATTTTATCATAATTTTTTTCTCCAAATGACATACGTATACTATCAAACATGTTTTTACTTACAGTATATTTTGTATTAGAATTATTATTTTCATCAGACTTCTCTACTTTATCAGTAATAATATCTAAAGAAGTAATACCAAATGCTTTTAATCTTTCAATATACCTAGGAGTTAAAGTATTTCCTTTACTAACTAAAACAGAATCATTATATTGTACATCAGAATTTACAATCATTCCTGGAACTACTTGACCTATATCAATTTTCATAATAAAACCTCCAAAATAATAGTAATTTTAAATTTACTATGCTCCTTATAATAACTATTATAGCATAATTTCAAATAATTAAAAGATTAAATTTTTATAATTGAAAGACTAATAATAAATAATAAAAGTTCTATAAAAATCTATAACAAATTATTTATTTCTTAATGCAATGTACTCATAATTTTCAAAATCATGCTCATTAACTGCAGATATATTTAAAAGGCAAGAAAAATCATCTGTAATTGCAAAATCACTAGATTTCTTTAAAACCACAACTAAATTCCCACTTTCCTTACTATTTGCTTTAATAATAACTGGAAAATTATTATGAATTGTATAATATTCATTACTATTTTGAGTACAATCTATGCGTACAGATGCATCAAAATTTTTACTATAATTACTAATCTCATATTCTAACACAGAAGTATCCCCTATACTCTTTAACTCCTTAGTAGTAAATGATAATGTAGTCCCATGATTTTTTATAGCTTGCTCAGATACTTCAATATTATCCAGTTTAGCATTTGTAATCTCAACATCAAAACCAGAAGCACTCCCAAAATTAAAAGCACCTTCTACAAGAGATACAATAATTGCAATAGAAGCGAAAGATGAATATAAAGAAAGTTTCAACCAAATAACTATTTTTCCCATAATAATGACCCCTCTTCAAAATAATTACTCCCTATAATAACATTATTTCCAAAAATAGTAAATTAAAACTTTCAAAAAAGAAAAAAGTGTAATTATACACTTTTTAGGAATACTCAAAATTATTTAATTTTTTTACGTTTCATATCCTCAACACGCATCACATACAAATAACAAATATTATTTTCAACAATATAAAATACTGTTTCTTTATTAGGAATAGTCTCACGATATAAAATAGGTTTCTCCAATATATCACGAATATTAACTAAATCATCAAAACTTATAACATTTTCAACTTCCATAGTTTTCGTATGAATTAACTCTTCTGCATCTCCAGTGCCAATTACCTGGCTCAAGCATCTACTATAATCTCTCAATATTTTATTAAGTTTTCGAGCATATAGAACTTTATTATCACGATTAGAAGTAACATAATAAATAATACCTACAATCACAACAATATCTAACACAGCTAGTGCAATTGAAATAATAAATAACACTGGATGACTAATTCTAGTAGAACGATATTGTAAAATTGCATTTACATTATTAGATAATTCATAATTCATATTAATATCCACTGTTTTATTTGTTAATGGAATCTCTAAACTAACAACTGCTTTATCATGAATACTTTTATTAAAATTAGAATGTTTTCCGTCAATGTCAACATATAATGAAACAACAACCTTAGAATTAGCACTAATATCATATTGATTAATAAAATTACTAGCCATAGTATTATATTTGCTATAATCAATCTTAACATTTTCTGCAATTTCAAATTTCGTATTATTAGTTTTATTAAAACTTTGTCTTTCTAAAATAGTATCCTCTTTTTTATAAATATTTTTACCTGTAGAAGTATCTACAAGAAGAGTTGCTTTTATATAATAAGAATATTCTAGATCTATATTTTCTTCACTAGTAAAATCATAAGAAAAATCTGCATCAATATAATTGATTAAAGTAGAAATATAGTTTTTATCTTTAGGTAAAAACTTTGTTCCATAAAAATTATTATCTTTAAGATATACATTATAATCCAAATCACTATGTTCAGTATAACGTAATACATATTCTTTTTTAAATGTTAAAGACAAACTAGCTATTAAAAGAATAATTAACATTCCAACTACACCATAAATAAGTGCAATCGGAATAGCCTTTTCTCGATCTTTTTCCTCTAAAAAGGGAAGCTCTTTTTCCTTACTTTTCATAATAAATCACCATACCTTAAAACAACTCATTCAGTAATACAGATGGCCAAGCAATCAATAATACTCTAATATTCACTCTACCAAAAATTTCTTTTTCTGAAACTAACCAATTATCATCACTTGTATTAGCATCTCCTTTAGTGCGGTAAACAAACTCTCCCTCATCTAATTCAAATACCTCAACAATTCTATGAACTACTATCATATCATTTTTACTAAATACAATAATATCACCATTTTTCAGTTTCATTTCTTTAGAAATATATTTCTCATATATAACAGCATCTCCCTTGTTGATAGAACCTGTCATAGATTTACTTCCAACAGCTATCATTGAATACTTAAATTCACGAGAAACTAACATAATTAATGTTAATAATGACATAGAAAGAATTACTGTCACAATTCGATTAAAAACTTTATTCTTACGTATAGGTTCTATTTTTCTCTTAGCTGTATATTTTTTTATTACTAAATATAGAATATATGGAAATATAACCAATAAAACCGCTTGTATAAATATATTTATCTTAGGAACAACAGGTAAAAAATAGATATACAAATCCATAATAACCCGATAACTTAAACAAGGAATAATTCCAAATCTACCGCTCAAATACATCAAGAAAATATTTTTTGCCAAACTTTGAACAGCAACGATAAAGAAAAACTCATAGAACTGACCAAAATTATAATAGCTAGTTACTCTTGTCGAAATTATTAAATCAATAAGTACAAAATTAATTAGCATAGCTAAATATAAAATCCAATACTTTTTTTCCTTATTCGTTCTAACTAACGATAAAACATAACGGATAACTTCAGTTGCAATAACAATAAAAAACGTCATAATCCATGTTTCAGTAGAAATATATTTTTTGTATATAGCACTATAACTAATTTGAAATCCTTTTATTAGCCCAGTCATATAAATAAAAGTCATTATCAACAAACATAAACTAGTAACTATTAAAATTACTGTATGAAAATTTCTGTCCTTTACTGGTCTTTTCCATTTAACTATAGTGAATAATAGTACTAAAAAAGCAAACAATATTAAAAAATACATTTTAATATCTGGGGTTTTTAATACAAAAACGCTAAAGAATGATACTACTAGTAAAAGTAATTCTAAAATCAATTGAATAAAAAATTTCACTACTATCTTCACCACTCTTTAACTATTTTCTATTAAAATCGACTATTTTGCTTCTGCTGTTGCAGTCATAGAACACTTAATAGTAAATGATGTGTTTTCATCACCAACATAAGACTTAAGCATTTTAACTTCAACTTTATCTGCAGTTGCAGTAGTAGCTCCAGCAGCAACTTTTGTGTCTTTGAAACCGTCAGCTGGTGTTACTAAAATATAATCAGCTGCATCAGTACCTTCAACGTTACAAGTCATAGAACCTAAAGTAGCATTATATTCACTACTGTTGTTCGTAACATTGTAAGATAAAGTAACAGTTTCACCAATAGTATCCATTACTGGTGTTTGGAATGTAATAGTTTTTCCATCTGCAGAAACAGTTGGCGCTGTAACTTCTTTTGAAGCACTGTCAGCTAATGTTGGAGCTTTTCCTTCAGCTGTAGAAAAAACAACATTAGAATCAAATTCATCGCTATTAGAACCGATTGTTGCAGTACCATTAATATTTAAAGTAGTTGTAACAGCAGCAAAACCTACTGCCAAGAATGCAATAGCAACTAACATTCCTGTCTTTACTGTTCTGTTATTCTTCATTCTCCTATCCTCCTATCATATATACATTATAACCTCTCCCCCAGGTAAATTTCAAGAGTAAACTATAAGTAAACTTATATTTTTTCGACATAATTTTTATTGAAAAGTATGAAATATATCTAAAAATGTGATAGAATATAGCCTATGGTGATGAAAAAATGTTAAAAATTAATAATTATGAATTTGATATCAAATTCTCAGAAACAAATTTTAGGCAAAGAAATTATAATAATCAAAGCTATATCACAATAAACATTACTAGTGAGTTCTTCCCTTCCCTAGTAAAGGAAAGTATAATATATGGCGCTGTTGATATTAAAATTGATTTAACTGAAATAAAAAGCATTGATGATTTAATTGGAAAAGAACATAAAGGAGATATCGGTAAACTTCATATTTCTGTTTGTAACGATGGCATTTGGGAAGAAAATACCATAAAAGACTTTGAAATAAAATTCGAAAAACGATGCGGAAAAGATTTATTCTTTGAAATAAAAGGAAAAGATTTCTATTATAAAGATTCTTCAAGAATGGTATCTTTATATACAACATCAACAAAACCAGAAGAATTAGAAAAATGTTTTAATTTAGAAGCCTTCTATAATCAAACAACAAAAAGAGAAATCGGAAAATCAACAATTACTAAGTATTTTATAAAATAAGCAAAAAATAGTACACTTTCGTGTACTATTTTTTTATCATTTGCTTATCCTCAATTCTTGGTGGAAACGTATATTGATCAAAATTTTTATTAAACATAAAATAATAATTCCAAAGTTCTAAGTAGCCTAAATAATAACAAAAAGACATCTCAGAATTAGCTATCACAGAAATAAGGAATCTTACTTTAGCAAATAAAACCTTTTTATCCTTTGATTGAGTATAAAGATCTCTAGAAAACAACTTAGCGAAAATGTATACATATTCTTCTATAAAATCATCTACATTTAAACTACTAATTTGATATTTTAATAAATGACTCCCTGTATCTAATAATATACTATTTGTTTCTTCTACAAATTTATCAAAATCCCCAATTTCATCAAGAGAAACTTTTCCTTTTGTTTTTTCTAATAACTCCTCTTTCGTATAGTTTTGGATAAAGTCCTCCTCAATAATTCTTTCTCCATTTATTTTTTTATCCATTAAAGAAATAATTTTAGATACAGAAATCATTAATTCTCGCTCTTCATAAGCTCTAAAAACATATACTTTATCCAATTCTTCTGATGAATAACCACACTGAACTAAATAATCATAAAGAAAGTACTCAGTTAAAATAGGAAAAAATTCACTTAAGAAATAAGCCTCTGTATCATCATTTTGTCTAAAAATACTATGTGTAACTTCATGAGACAAGAAAAAAGCATCCTTTAATGTTCCAGTAAGTGGCGCATTAATATATTGTTTTCCATCTTCATAGGTACAAATACTCCACTCTTCAAATCCAGGAATACCAAAACGATCAATAACAGAAATTGGAGGTTCCTCTAAAGAATTCCACATAACAATACGTTTTTCTTCTAACATTTTGAAAAACCTTTCCGAAAAATCACCAGTAGAATCCATATAATCAAAAAAATCAGATACTAGCTTTAAAAGATCTTCTATTGATATACGAGGACCACTTAATAAAGTTTCTTCATTAAATATAATAGGATTAGAGAACTTAGGTAAATGACAACCTAATATATGATTTAATGGTTCAACTTGAGCATATGCAAATGGCTCTAAATCTTGCAAATCATTAATTAGTTCTGCATAGGTATGATTAATTGCATCTTCCCCAAGATCACGTAACATAATATCACATGCCGTTCTAAAAACATTCAACTTTTCTTCAAAACTACCATTCTCAAACAATTTCACTTTGTCTTTTGATAAATCTTCTGGACAGCTAAGAGAAATAAGGTTTATAACTTCTTTATATTGTGGATTAGAAAAAACATTATCACCTAATATCTGTTCAATATTAGATTCATCTGTATATTCTTCTAAAAAACCTAAAAAATACAAAAACTCCTCAAGCCAAGAAATCTGCATCTTCGTAACCTCATCAATTTTTTCTCTAATTCTATCCATATGTACACCACCAAATGATTAAACTGTTTTCTATTATAACATAAGTTTTTTTGCTAGAAAAGAAAAAAGAAGGAGTTCCTTCTTATTTTATAAATTTCTCAAATCGTTTCTGAATTCTATCTTTTCCTAATAATCTCAAAATCTCAAATAAATCTGGAGTCATAGAACTAGTTGTTGTCGCAACACGAATTACAGTAGAAATATCTGCAACACTTCCAGGATAATTATCTGGGTTAGCCCTATATTCTTTCATATCTGTACAATATCCAAGTTCTTTAGATAACTCTTTTACTTTGTTAAACCAAGTCTCTTTATCGTCATTATAATCATAATATTTTTCAATATAAGTTTTTAGAATACGACTAATTTCTTCACTATCTTGAATCTTACCAAATTGATATTCTAAATCACCTGTAAAATATTCATCATACATATACCAAATATAATTTTTAATAGTAGAGAATGATTCATAATCTTTTCTTGGCTTTTTTTGCTCTCTTTCAATATTTAAAATTGAAATTGTATAATCTTTATATTTTTCTAAGATAGATGCAAATTCACTATCATATTCTTTAGCCCATACCAATAACCTATTATATACTTCAGTAGCTGCCAAACGACTAATATAAGTTTTAGAAATATTAAGAAGCTTTTCTAAATCAAATAAACTTCCTGAAACACTCATTTTCTTAAAATCAAATTTAAAGTCATCAATCCCTAAAGTTGGATTTTGATCCCACCAAGCTTCAAAATTGGTATTTGCAATTGTCATTAAATATAAGTTAACAGCTTCTACTGGAATTCCCTTTTGATGATAATAACTAACTGCAGCTTCTGGATCTTTTCTCTTAGACAATTTACGACGTGTACCATTTTCATCTACCTTCATAACTGTACCTAAATGTGCATATTTTGGAGGTTCAAATCCAAATACTTGAAATAACTGTAAATGAACGGGAGTAGAAGAAATCCACTCATCTCCACGAATAACATGAGTTGTTCTCATTAAATGATCATCTACTAAATGAGCAAAATGATATAATGGTAATCCATCACTTTTAATAATAACAATGTCTAAATCATTTTCTGGAAATTCAATTTTTCCACGAACTAAATCATTTAATACTATTTTTTTATTGAAATCCCCTGGAGATTTTAAACGAATAATATATGGATCTCCACGTTTGATTCTCTCTGCTCTTTCCTCATTCGTTAAAAAACGACATTTAGCATAACTACCATAATATCCAATACGTTCCTTATTTAGTTCTTGCATTTTTCTAATTTCATCAATCTCTTCCGCACTACAAAAGCATGGATAAGCAAGACCTTGTTCAATTAGATATTTCGCGAAAGTTTCATAAATTTCTTTCCTCTCACTTTGAATATAAGGACCATAAGAACCAATTTGTTCTTCTTGTGAAATAACACCTTCATCAATCGTAATATCAAAATTTTTTAAATCATCAATAATTCCTTGGATACCATTCTCAACAGTTCTAGCTCCATCTGTATCTTCAATACGTAAAAAGAAAACACCATTTGTATCCTTTGGAACTTTTTTTGCAATAAAAGCAGAACGCAAACTACCCATATGAACAAATCCTGTTGGACTTGGTGCAAAACGAGATACTACTGCTCCTTCAGGTAAATCTCTTTTTGGATATATTTTTTCATAATCCTCAATTGTTTTTGTAACATTAGGAAATATTAAATCTGCTAACTCTTTATTTGTCATATAAATCACACCCTTTAAACATAAACATATAATATCAAAAAACAAAGTTTTTATCAATAATTTACAAAGAAAGTTAAAAATAAAATGAAAAAAATCTTTAGAATTTTTTAATATTTGATAGAATTTTACTTTTTAATAGTTTGTATTTGAAGATATTTTAGTGATTTTTATAATTAATTTTTTTCTATTATTGAAAAATTGCTTGTAATATGATAATATTAACATTGTTATTGCCCCATAGCCAAGCGGTAAGGCTGCAGACTCTGAATCTGCCATGCGTTAGTTCGAATCTAACTGGGGCAGCCAATAGATAATCAAGTCTTAGAAATAGGACTTTTTTTCATTCCAAAATTTTTCATTCTAAAACTTTTTTTAATTTTTTTCATTTTTCTATTGATTTTTTTATTTCTTAATGATAATATTAAATCACTGATGCAGTTATTAGTGCCTATTATGACTGTGTTTAGTACAATGGGGCATTAGCTCAGCTGGGAGAGCGCCACGTTTGCACCGTGGAGGTCAGCGGTTCGATCCCGCTATGCTCCACCATTGAGAAGATTAACTTACGAATAAAAATTCGTAAGTTTTTTATTTTTTTAATAATATACAAAAAAATAAGAAGCACTAAATTTAGTACCTCTTTTTATTTTACTAATAATATTGAATATTATGAACAAATTCAACACTAGGAAATTTCTTAACATACTGTTTATTAAGATATCCACAAGAAGTCTTTTCCTTTTGTTCAGTAAACTCATCCAAACAAATACCATAAGAATCCAAAATAGCATTTCTAATACTTTCTTGTATTTTTGCCTGTTCTTTTTGAAAATCACTTAAACCAGTAAAATTTAGTAACTTTTCTAAGTTTTCTTCATAGTATTCAAAAGCACTAGGTCTAAGATTTGCACTATATGCTGACGCACATATACAATCCAAACGTTCTATCTCTAAGTTCCTCATTGTAGGGTTATTTTCTATTTCAAATGTTCCTATATGAAATCCATCATGATCAAAATGATAATGAAATAAAGAAATATTACCTATAGAAACATCACGAATACTATAAGCATTAATTCTATTTAAATTAGGGTCCCCTTCTATTTTAAAGTTTCTAGTTTCCTGTTCACGTTTCAAAATTTCTAAAGATTTATTATAAATATTATAACTAGCTATATTTTTATAGATATCCATTTTAGATAGCATAGCCATAAAATCCATGTCAACATTTCCTGAACACAATATATTATCATTAAGCATAAGTAAAGAATTCAAATAATCAAAAGTATCATGATTAAATAACTTTCTATATTGCTCTAATTCCTTGCTTAATTCTTCAACAGTTAAAATTTTTCTTTTTTCAAAAGATGTGGTACTTCTATACATCTCAAAAACCTCCCGACTATTTAATTATAACCAAAAAAAAATCACTTTTCAATAAAAGAAAAATGATTTTTAGTTACAAATAACTTTATTTTATTTAACCATAATATTTTAATAACTTTTCATAAATATCTGGTTCAACCAATTTAATTGTATCAATAGAAACTTCCAAAGCTTCTTTATAATTTCCTTTAAGAAATAACATCTCAGCATTAGAAAGACCAACCTGTATTTCAGTCATACTACTACGAAACTTATTACCATAAACAATTGCCATTTCCGCCATCTGTGCTGTCTTAACCATTTCATTCGTTGTATGATAAAGTTTTAAAATCAAATCGCGTGCAGTATCCACTCTCATATTCAATGTTTTAATAACAATAGGCTTCTTTCGTAATTCCTTAATGATTTCTTGAATTGCTTCGTTTGCCTCAGAAAGCTCAATAAAATAATTATTCATAATAATAGGTAATTTATAACTACGTATCTTACTCTTACATTGCCTTAATAGTTCCTGAATCTCTTCTAATTGTTCCTTTGCTCTAACCTCATCATCATACATACTTCCAAGAGATTTTAAGGAGTTATCCAAATCCTCTTCTAATGTACATAATAATTGATTACGCACTGTAATCTCTCCAACAACTATAGAATAAGGACTTTTTTTCTCTTCTAAATTCTTTTTCATTTCCTTATATTCATCATTAATTTGACGAAGCCTACGACTAATATTATCTAAAACAATGATATCATCGTCTTTCAAATCATACATGCTTTTAATATCGTCCAATTGATCATAAATATCTCTAATAATTTTAGTAGTCTTTCTAAATTTCTTCTCAAATGTAGAAGTTTCTTCATCATATTGCTTTCTAGCCAACTTTTCTTTTTCAAATTCATTAAAAATAGAATCTAAATAATCAAGCATTGTCTTAAGTTCAAACATACAATCTTCTAAATTCAAAACACGAATGCGATCTAGAATTGTATTTACATTTTTTCTTGACTCCTCCATATTATAAGAAATTTTTAAATATCCAATTGGATATCCTTTTTCTTCCATATCTTTGGAAATATTTTCAATTTCTTCGATACGTCTAGGAATCAATTTTTCTGCAAGTAATACTAAATTAGGAACTTCCTCAATAACAATAGACATATGATCAATCATTGTATCCAAAGCCTTTACAATATGAACAACTTCATCATATTCATTGTTATCCATTGTACTATCAAAATCAGTAAATCTTTTTTCTATATTCTCAAACTGCAATTCAATAACATCAGAAATATCTTCATAATCAGACATATGATCTTTAAATTCTTTAGATAACTCACGATATTTTGCTTTTAATTTTGTAACAATACTTCTATACTTTTCTTCACTTAAAGTAATTTCTTTAATTTCATCTAATAACTCATTAGCACTTTCTCTAGCTTTATAAATTTCAATTTCAGTCTTAGCAAGTTTTTTATGAAAAGATTTTAAATTTTTACTATTAATCTCCATATCAAGTTCAATAAGCATATCATTAATTTGTGTAATTCTATCATCTCGAATCACCTCAAAGCGACGTTGCCAAGATTTATATTTCTCTCCCATTTTATCATTTTTAATAATAGGTTCCACTTTAGAAAGTTCAGATAAAACTGGAGTAGATGCAATAATATTTTTTTCTTTATCAAGCTCACTGATTTCATTTCTTAATTTAGTCATCTTATGTTTTTGAAGTACAACCAAAACAATAGTGATCAAAATGACAGCAACAATTATAAAAGTTACAACTAACAAAATAGCTCCATCCATTGATCTTCACCTAACCTATTTTATATTCTATATCTATTCTATCACAACAATGAATAAATTTAGTACATTTTTAGAAAAATTCTGACACAATTTTACTAAAAAGAAAAAGATGCAATATTTGCATCCTTTAAAATTCTTTATTAAAATATATTTTTTAATACAACTGTCTTAATTCTAGACATTTCTTGTAATGTAGTCATAACTCCTTCATTACCAATTCCTGAATGTTTCCATCCACCAAATGGCATTTCAAATGAACGATAGAAACTAGCTCCATTAATAACTACTCCACCACATTCTAGTTCTTGTGCAACTCTTGCTGCCACTTTCATATCCCTTGTAAAAACATTTCCACAAAGACCAAAACTAGATTGATTTGCAACCTCAATTGCTTCTTCTACAGTATCAAATCCCATAATAGAGACTACTGGTCCGAAAATTTCCATATCTTTCATAACATCCATATCCTTTTTACAATTTGTAAGAATAGTTGGAGTATAGAAAGCACCAGTTCTTTCTCCACCAAGAACAAGTTTAGCTCCAGCTTCCACTGTAGCATTTACCTGCTGTTCTACTGTTTTGGCTGCCTTTTCATTAATTAAGCATCCCATTTCAGTATCTTCTTCTTGTGGATCTCCCTGTTTAATTTTCTTTAATCTAGCAGTTAATTTCTTAATAAATTCAGCCTTCACACTATTATGAATTAAAAATCTTTTACTAGCACAACAAACTTGACCAGTATTATACATTCTTCCCCACATTACTTCTTCAACAGCTAAATCGATATCTGCATCTTCTAAAACAATAAATGCATCATTTCCACCAAGTTCAAGCATTACGTGAGATAAATTTTCACTACAAGTTTTCATCGTTTCAATACCTGCAGCAGTAGATCCAGTTAAACTGACTAAATGAACACCTTTATGTTTCGCTAAAGCTTGTCCTACTACTTTTCCAGATCCATGAATAATTCCAACAGCTCCACTAGGAACACCAGCTTTTCTAAGTAAATAAACAAGCTTTGTAAGTGTTAGCGGATTACTAGTAGACGGTTTTACGATAATTGAATTTCCCATCATCAATGCAGGTGGTACTTTTTGTCCAAATAAATCTACTGGGAAGTTAAATGGAATAATAGCTGCAACAACACCAATTGGTTGTCTTTCCGTAAGTTGAACTGTTTTCTCTTGACCAAATTCACTACCAGCAGGAATAACATTTCCATATAAATGTTTTGCTTGTTCTACAAAGGCAGGAACAGAAATTTGAACATTAGCGATTTCTGCTCTTGCTTCTTTAATAGGTTTTCCTGTTTCTTGACTAAGCAATTGCGCTAAATTTTCATCATCATCTTTTACTAGTTCTGCAAACTTAAGAAGTATTCTTCCTCTTTCAGCGATAGAAACTTTTGCCCATTCTTTTTGACCTTCTATTGCAGTTTGAACTGCAAAATCTACATCTTCCAAAGTAGAATCTGGAACTGTATCAATAAGTTTTTTACTTGCTGGATTTAATACATCAACAGTTTTTCCGTTTTCTGCATCTCTCCATTTATTACCAATTAAATTTCTCATACATTCTCCCCTTTATATTACTCTGAAAAACCAGTAAATGAAATTGATAAACCACCAGTAGTATTTGCACTATGATTATTTGAACCATATTCACCGAAAGTAAATCCCATTAGGAATGGTTTATTACCAACAACATCTTTAATTGCATCATATAACTCTTTTTCTCTATGAGCTAATGCACAACCTAGTCTTCTTCCACCACAGTAAATAAAGTAATAAGCAACTGGTTCCTTCTTCATTTCACGGTTTACTCTTTCAACAGCACGTTTAGCAGAAGCAACTAATTGATCAACAGATCCTTTTAATTGAATAACAGCAGTACCAACTTCTAGATTCGCACCAATTTCCATAGATAAATCATCATTACCATTCATTGGATGACGAACAGCTGTAACATCTCCTAAAACATCTTTGACACCAAGAGGAGCTGTAATAGTTTCAACTAATAAATTTCCACCTTTTAAAGATTCAATATCTTTACCAGTCCATTCAGCATACTTTTGAACTGCAGGTACATGATCAATTTCAACAAGAGTTCTCTTACCACTTACTTTTGTAATAATACCAACATTTTCAGTTTCCTCATAATCTCCAGTATACACATTACGAATTTCATTATTAGCGAAGAAGAAAGCAACAGCACAACCATCATCAAAAATTTGATCATTACAAATAATTGACCATTTACCAGCTACTTCGTTATCAGCAGCAGAACCACCAAACATAGGTACACGTCCAATGACATCTTGAATTCCTTTTAAATATTCTTCCTCTTCTTTTGGAGAAGCAATCATACAGAAATAAGAAGGAATTTTACTTACACCAGCATTTTTAATAGCCTCTCTGGCAATTCTTTTTCCTACTTCCCTAGGTTCTTCATTACGAGGAGATCCAGCAACACCTACTGTTAAATCTTCTCCCTCAAAAGATAACATACCAGTATAACCAGTTTCATTATCAATATAACCTGCTTCTGGTACTACAATGGCTGCACTTGAAGTACATCCAATAAAAGGAACATTTGTTACACTTTTAATTCCTTCTACAATTTTCTTTTGATCTAATACGCAAGATGTAAATAATAGACCAACTTTTGCATTAGTGCCTTCTGTAGCTTTTCTAGCAGTTTCACTACCAGATAAAAAACTATCAGAATCTACACTATAACCAACCTTTGCTTTCATTCTTAAATACCTCCTAAATTAAAAAGCTTTCTTATATATCTCCAAAATGTCATCTATTGTCACCCTTCTTGGATTACCTCCAGTACAAGGATCAACTAGAGCCTTTTTAGATAACATTTTTAAGTCTTCCTTACGAACACCAATTTCACTTAAATGTTGTGGAACTCCTAACTGAACTGCCAAACTGCGAACCGCATCTACTACTTTTTGAATAATTTCTTTTCTTGTTAATGCATCCATATCAAGCCCAATTGCACGACCAATTTCTTCAAATTTAGAAATACATTCTTCCCCATTAAATTCCATAACATATGGTAATAATAGTGCATTAGCAAGCCCGTGAGGAGTATCATAAACAGCTCCAAGTGGGTGTGCCATAGAGTGAACAATACCAAGTCCTACATTAGAAAATCCCATTCCAGCAATATATTGGGCAATTCCCATATTATTAATTGCTTCCATGTCTTTGTTTTTTACAGCAGACACTATATTTTCAAAAATCATTTGAATTGCTTTTAAATGCATCATATCCGTCATAGCCCAAGCACCACTTGTAATATATCCTTCAATTGCATGAGTTAGAGCATCTAATCCAGTCCAAGCTGCAATATTTTCTGGCATTCCTGCCATAAGTTCAGAGTCGATAATTGATAATACCGGAATATCATGTGGATCGACACAAACCAATTTATTAACACTTTCTTCATCAGTGATTACATAATTAATAGTTACTTCTGCCGCAGTACCAGCAGTTGTTGGTAACGCAATAATTGGAACTGATTTATTTTTTGTATTTTGTACACCAGCTAAAGAAACTACATCAGAATATTCAGGATTATTTATAATAATTCCAATAGCCTTTGCAGTATCAATTACACTACCACCACCAATAGCAATAATACAATCTGCTTTTGTTTTTTTGAATTTTTCAATACCAGATTTTACATTAGAAACAGTTGGATTTTGCTTGATATCAGAAAATATTTGATAAGGAATAAATTCTGAATCTAAAACCTCTAATACCTTATCAGTAATACCTACTTTTACTAAAGTTTTATCAGTAACAACCAAAGCTTTTGTATATCCACGAGATACAAATTCATTTGCAAGAACGCTTCTAGCATTTGGTCCAAAATACGATGTTTCATTTAAAACCATTCTATTTATAGCCATACTTCTACCTCCTATTATTCTATAGTAAAAGTATAACACGTTTAATATGAAAGAGAAAGCAAAAGAGTTAACTTTTTGATTATTTTTTATTAAATAAATTAAAAAAAAGAGCCTAAGCTCTTAGTTATAAATTAAAGTAATAATAGTTCTAAAAAAGAAAAATAATTATTCGTTTAGAATTTTAACATGCATCATTACAAGTGATAAGTTCATTCATTTTAGATAACAATATTTTCTTAACAGAATCAGCATATTCGATAAAAGAATTAGAATCATATGTAAATATAATATTTCCTTCCTTTACAAATACAATCGTTGGTATATAATTATTTTCTATTCCAATACAATCTATTTCTATCTCTAAACAATCTACTGAAAGTAAATCAAAATATTTTAATAATTTTTGATAATCCTTTGTATTTTTTTCTTTATCCTTAGAAATATCTTTATAATAAATAACATCTAATCCTACTTCATCAGAAGACTCTAATAAATTTGGAAGAATACGTCGATCAGAAATAGATTCTGGATTTCCAAAATAAAAAACTCCTGTTCCTTTATCCAAAATAGAAAAGATTTTATCATAATCTACATATTGTACAATATTATCCTTATCTATCTTTACTTTTGGATATTCTTCATCATTTGCATTCTTTTTACCATTATATTTTTCAAATTGTTCTTTAAAAGTTTCTTCCTTAATATAAGTTGGAATTTCTTGATCTAACCAAAGAGTAACTAAAGCAATCATTAGAATAATTAAAACTGAAATTCCAATAACAATAGCAGCACTTTTCCTAGAAGATATTTGATTTCTTAAAGATTTTTTAGAGTTAGATATTTTAGCTTCTTTAATAACTTCTCCCTTTTTTCTCTTTATTATGTCTCTTTTATTTGTCATATTTTGCTCTCCTCATATTCTAAATTCTATACTAGATACTCCCAAAAGTCAAATAAAGAGAAACTAATGCTTCTCTTTATTTACTACTTAATTCCATATAAGTTTTTCATTTCTTTTTTATTTTCTTTTGTATAGCCTAAAGCAATTGATGAATTCTTAGAAATAATGAAATCCATGATTTCAGTATAAGCCTTTTTAGAACGTTTCATAAAATTATCCATATTAGCTATAGATACTTTTTTTCCATTTTTAGTAGCAATTACAATATTTTTATTTGTAGTCATTCCATATTGCTTTAATTGGTACTGATACATCCAAACAATATCCTTATATTCAATAACGCGAAGACCATTAGATAAATCGATAATATAATTATCAGTTAAATATAAATTGATTTTCTTATAATATTTTACATTTTCATCATCTAGCTCAGTTAATATTTTTTGCCACTCACTCTCAGTTCTTGACTGAATACTTTTCTTAGTCAATCTTTGACGAACAATTGCAAGAATGAAAAATGCAATAGATAAAAGAGCAAAAATGATACCTGCTACTATTTGAATAGAATTATCATGAAGTGGATTTACAGCATCAATATACATAGTACTTATATAATCTTGATAATTATCCATCGTTAAGAAATCCTCTCCAACAATATCGTTAGCAACATCAATAGCAATTTCTAAAACATCTGTTGGAATTGTTTTAGTAACTCCATAAATTTTTATACTCTCTTCATTACTAGTTTTAGTAGTTACTTCTTGATAAGTACCATAATCTAAGTACGCAATATTTAAAGCATCCCCACTCCAAACAAAATAATATTTATCAGATGTTATCATCGTATCATATTCTGCAAACAATGTTGGGCCCATAGTTACATCTAGGCTTACATATTCTTTTTCTTTTGTTTGCATTCCAATACGAGATTCTAAAAAATCCTTTGCATCACTCTTATTTGTATCTTCTAAAACAAATGCCCATCCAAAAAAGACAATAGTAATTAAAAGAAAAATAATAGCTACTACATAAACACGTGTTGTAATTTTAAAACAATCACTGAGCTTCGTTTTCTTTAATTCCTTTACATTCATAATTAAACCTCCTATATTATAAATAAATTATACCATAAATAATGATTTTGTAAAAAGAAAAATAAGAAAGATAAAATCCTTCTTATAACTCATTAAACTTTATAATCTGTTGATATATTTCATTTACTTCTTTTACAACATTTTCATTTTCATAGTATTCATTTAATATATCAACAACTAAATTTTTCTTTGTTGACTTTAAAGAACCAAATATTTTATCAATCCTACGAGAAGCAAGTTTTATACTAGCAACATCATCCAATTCTACTCTAGATGGAATTTGCATAATTCCAAGTTTTCTTTCACTACCTGTAAATCTATAAAAAATAGTATCTATTTTTCTAAATAGTTTTGGTCTTTTATAATTTTCATAAATCATAATCGCATATAAAATTAAATTAAGTTCTTTTTCTTTTAATCTAATTTCCTTATGATACATATTCTTAAAACGTGTATATTGTACAACAATATATTCTTGTTTTCTTTCTCCAAAAGTAGATACTTGTTCCCTATATTGAATATGAATATGCTTCTTTGCTAAGAAATATAAGAATAAAATAATTAATAACCAAATACCAACTTTCATCTCTTCAGCAGATGGAAATACAGAAATTACCTGAGATATAAAACAACGATTTACAAAGTAACATCCTAAAATAGAAATAGTATATATTTGTAAATAAAAAGATGGATTCATTAAATCTTCCCTTTTTAATATATTTTTAACATAATATAAACGAATAATAAGTTCAAAAACAACAATTAGAAATATATTAGAATTGACATCATTAATATTAAAATTAGTAAATATACCTGCAAGTACTATTTCGTAAATAATCGGTACAACTGCGTGAATAATATTATTTTCTTTTTCTGCCTTATCAAAATAATTTAAAATGTAAAATAAAACAATTGAAGAAATAATATAAATAAAAATTGTAAATAAATTCATAGTATCCCCCTAAAATGCCTTTATTATAGCACTTTAAAAGAATTATTTCAATATTATTTAAAGAACAGTAAATAAAGTTTTAAAAAGAGAACTTGACTAAATGGTGCTCTATATATAAATTTTTTAGAATCAGATTCAATAGCCCTCACCATCTTCTTAGTAATACTAGAATATTTTTTCTTAGAAAAAACATGAAAGAAACTACTTAAAAATTCTAAAAATGATTGATGGGAAAAAAATTTATTTTCTTTTGCAGTAGAAAACATATACTGATTAAATCCTGTTTCATAGATACCAGGTTCTATAACTTTAATAGAAAATGGTAAAGAAAAAATGATTTGTTCGTAATATAAAGTAGTAGCAAAACTAATTAAAGATGCCTTAGTTGCAGAGTAACTATCCATAAATGGTACTGGCATAAGACCAGCAATAGAAGTTGTCAAAACCACTTTAGCAAAATGATTATTTTCCATAGAATATTTTAAATATTCTTGAATAAGAGAAAGATTAGAAAAAACATTTGTATTAAAATTATTTTTTATTTCACTCATACCTAAATCAAACAAAGTACCTCCAAGTCCACTAGATGCATGACAAAATAAACAATCAATGGAAAGACTATATATTTTCTTTCGATCACTAGCTTTGGTAATATCCAAAGAAAAACACTGATAATGATCAAAATATCCAGATTTCTTTAATTTATTTTCCAATACTTCAACCTGTTCATCAAAGTGACATGTAAAATAAACAAAATGCCCGCATTTTAATAAACGACAACCAGTATCAAAACCAAGCCCACTTGTTGCTCCAGTAATTAAGATATTCATAAGATTCACCACTAATAGAATGAAACAGAAAAGGAAAGATTATTCTCTTTCCTCAGAGTGTTGACAAAGTTCAATACTCTTTTCTTTTTTTATAAAGTGTTATATAATTAATTTGTAAGGTTGCTTATTATCTCAACAATTTTAAGCTTA
>CATLHA010000012.1 GCA_949948745.1 uncultured Caryophanales bacterium | reverse complement strand
ATAGGGGGTTAATATGAAAAATGAAATAATTATTTTTGAAAATCAAAAAGTAAAATTAGAAGTAAATATGAAAGAAGAGACTGTTTGGCTTACACAAGCACAAATGGCTCAGTTATTTGGAAAAGATAGAAAAACTATAACTAGGCATATTCAGAACATATATAAAGATGTTGAATTGGAAGAAAAACAAGTATGCTCGTTTTTTGAGCATACTGCAAATGATGGTAAAAAATATAATACTCAATTTTACAATCTGGATATGATAATTAGTGTTGGCTATAGGGTCAAATCACAAAATGGTATTATATTCCGTAAGTGGGCAAATAAAATTTTAAAAGATTATATGATTAAAGGTTATGTTGTTAATCAAAAAAGACTAGAATATCTAGAAAAAACGGTTAGCCTAATAGATATTGCTAATAGAATGGATGATGAATTAACAGATACGGATGCTAAAGAAATATTAAAAGTAATTGGAAGTTATTCTAAAGCTTTGGATTTGTTAGATGACTATGACCATAAGTCTTTGTGCAAACCTAAAGGGAAGAATAGTGATGAGAAAATTAAGTATGAGGAATGCCTAGATATAATTAATAAATTAAGATTTAATGAAGAAAGTGATATATTTGCTGTTGAAAGAAATAAAGGATTAGAAGCGATAATAGGAGATGTTTATCAAACTTTTGATAACAATGATGTATATCAAAGTATAGAAGAAAAAGCTTCTAACTTTCTATATATGATTGTTAAAAATCATGTTTTTATAGATGGAAATAAAAGAATTGCAGCAACCTTATTTATCTATTTTTTAAATTTTTATAATATTTTGTATAAAGATAATAAACAAGTTATTGATAATAATACTTTGGCTGCATTAACATTATTTATTGCGGAATCTAATCCAAGAGAAAAAGAAGTTATAATTGATTTAGTTATGAATTTTCTAAATTAAATAGAAATGAAAAATATTAATTTTTCATTAAGAAACTCTTGATGTAATTAACTTAGAAGAGGAGAAGATAATAATGAATAAAGAAGAAATATACAATCTTTTAAGAAGAAAAAATATCTGGTATGAAATAACAGAACATCAAGCAGTTTTTAATATGAAAGAATTAGAAAATATTGATTTACCATATAAAGAATCCGATGGAAAAAATCTTTTTGTTAGAGATGATAAAAAGAAAAACTATTATTTAATCACTATGAAAGGAGATAAAAAAATTGATTTAAAAGAATTTGGAAAAAAAATCATACACGTCGCTTAAGTTTTGTATCTGAATCCGATTTAATGAATATGATGGGTTTAATGCCTGGATCTGTTACTCCTTTTGGAATATTAAATGATAAAAATCTTAATGTGCATTTCTTTATAGATAAAAGTTTTATGGAAGACTCTCATATTATAGGGGTACACCCAAATGAAAATACAGCTACTGTATGGTTAAAAGTAGAAGATTTAATCGATATTATTAAAAGTCATGGAAATCAAGTGACGATTGTAGAAATATGAACTTAGTTTCTTTAAAAGGAGTAGGATATTATGGCAATGTGGAATCCCTTTCGTGGATGTAAAAAATGTAGTGATGGATGTAAGTATTGTTATATTCATAAAGGAGATGCAAAGAAAAATATAGATACGAGTGAAATTGTAAAAACAAAAGATTTCAATAAACCTATTGAAAAGTTAAAAAATGGAGAGTTTAAAATGAAATCTGGTCTTGTATATTTATGTTTTTCTACAGATTTTTTAATCGAAGAAGCAGATGCATGGAGAAATGAATGTTGGGAAATGATAAAAACAAGGCAAGATTGTACCTTTCTATTTCTAACAAAGAGAATTGATCGATTTATGAAGTGTATTCCTGAAGATTGGGAAGATGGGTATGACAATGTAGTTGTTTGTTGTACGATTGAAAACGGGAAAAATGCAGATTATAAATTATCTATATTTAAAGATTTACCTATAAAACATAAATGCATCACAGCGCAACCATTAATTGAAGATATTCATATAGAAAAATATCTTGAAGGAATCGAACTAGTAGTAGTTGGTGGAGAATCTGATCCAAATGCTAGAGAGTTAAATTATGATTGGGTTCTAAATATTAGAAGACAATGTATAGAAAAAAATGTAAATTTTGAGTTCCGACAATGTGGTACTTATACAATCAAAGATGGGAAAAAGTACAAGATTCAAACAAAGGATTTAACAAGACAAGCAAAACTCGCAAATATTGATTATAAAAGTCAAAAATAAAAAGAAAAGAGGAAAAGTAATATGGCATTTGATTATAAAAAAGAATATAAGGAATTTTATATGCCAAAGAACAAACCAAGCATTATAGAAATTCCTAAAATGAATTATATAGCAGTAAGAGGAAAAGGTAATCCTAATGAAGAAAACAGTGAATATAAAGCATCAATAGGTTTTTTATATGCGATTGCGTTTACAATCAAAATGAGTTATAAAGGAAATCACAAAATAGATGGTTTCTTTGAATATGTAGTTCCACCATTAGAAGGATTTTGGTGGCAAGAAAATACAAAAGAGTTGGACTATAATAGAAAAGAAGATATGAAGTTTATTTCTATAATTAGATTGCCAGATTTCGTAACAAAAGAAGATTTTAATTGGGCAATAGAAGAAGCAACAAAAAAGAAAAAACAAGATTTCTCTAAGGTTGAATTTTTAACTTATGAGGAAGGATTATGTGTTCAATGCATGCATATTGGGAGTTACGATGAAGAACCACAAACAGTAGAATGTATGCATAAATATATAAAAGAACTTGGGTACGAATTAGATATTACTAATACAAGATATCACCATGAAATATATTTGAGTGATCCAAGAAGATGCGATGTAAGTAAATTAAAAACAGTGATAAGACATCCAATAAAAAAGATAAAATAATAGGTGAGGAAAAAAGTATGAAAATAGAAATAACAAATCACCCAAAAACGATAGAGGAAAGATATGGCTTTTCTTGGATGGAACATGTGTTAGCTATTCCATCCCCACTTGTTAATGTAACTACCTATAAATCAAATGGACTTCCGAATGCTTCGATGCAATCTTGGTGTACATTTGTAGGAGAAGATGGATACCATGTTATTTTTGGAAGTGTGAATAAAAATAGTCATATGTATCAATCAATAAAGGAAAAGAAATGTTGTGTAGTTAATATCCCCTCTAAAGATGTATTCTTGAAATGTATCGATACAATAAAAAATAATGGCTTTGACAATGATGAAATTGCATTGTCAGGATTGACTAGTATAAAGGCAAATAGAGTAGATGCTCCCATGATAGAAGAATGTATGGTTAATTTAGAATGTGAGTTTGCTTGGGAACATGATTTAATAGAAAATGGTTGTAGGGCTGTCCTATGTCTCAAAGTAGTGAATATTTGGATGGAAGAAAAACTTTTTGATGAAAAGGAAGGCAGATATGGAGAAAATGGTTATCTTTATAATATTCATTCTCCAAGGAATCCACTAACTGGAGAAATATCTGATACTTATGTTGGTTCAATAAACAAAATGGCTACCTATGATGAGTTATAAAAAATAAGAGATTTAGATTGTAATGAAAAAATAGATTAGTAGTAATAGATTCGAGTTCATAAGACAAATCTACAAATAATAGAAGATTTGTCTTTTTCCATGGTATACTATTTTTATAAGGTAAAGAATAATAATTTGTTGAGAGGATGGTATTTATGAAGAAAACAATTTTAACTATATTATGTGGAATTATACTTATCGGATTAACAGGGTGTGATGATTCTTCGAAAAAAGATTTTAATGACATCCATACTTTCGAGGGAACCATAATAGAATGCGACCAAAAATCGATGATTGTTCGCCCAAATGAAAGCGAAAAAGAGTTCAAATCTAGCGACAAATTTAGAATTCAATATGTAAATAGTTTTAGTTCTTGTAATATAGGAGAGAAAGTGAAAATAACTTATGAAGGTATGATTAACGAAAGTTATCCGGCACAAATTGGAACCACAAAAATTGAAATTAAATCTGAAGAAAATAGTAATGAGAATGTCAAACCAGTAAAAATGAAAGTATTGCTTGATAATAAAAATTTTGAAGTAAAAAAGCAAGAAAAGATTAAAGATATATATCAACAATTGTCGAATTTAAAATATGAAGCATCTGAAGATCAATCCCTGGAAAATGCAATTTTAATATATTTTTATGATCAAGATGACAATATGATTAGTATGTTTGCTATTTATGAAAATTATTTAAAGCTAAATGGGATGCCAGATACCTACAAAATTATTGACAATAATTTTAATTATGATAATTTGGTTGACAACATTGAGAGTTTGATATAACGTATTAAAAATTATAAAGTGAAAAGGATGATTTGTTATCATATAAGTCACTTATAAAAGTGATGTACAAATAGTAATTTGAAAGTGGGATGAGAATATGGGATTTGATGTAGGACATACGATTAGTTCATTATCAAAACTTGCCTTACGAACTAATAAAAGATTGGATAATAACTATAAGTTTGGAGTTATGCAAGGTAAATATAATAACCTTATGAAAAAATATCAAGGTTATACTCAAAACGAAAATTTTAAAATAGGATTAAATGGAAAAACTATTTATATTTTTGATAATGAAGAAAAAGAATTGGCAAGATTTCAAGATGCTACATATATGTATCGTGGTAAGTTTATACCAAATACTAATATTTTAGTAGTCAAATCTACTTCTGGATTTCTTCTTTTCTATGATTTAGATAAATTACAATTAATCAATAAAATCAAATTTTCAAATATTGGTAGTCAGGATGAAAACTTTGATATTACCTATGATGGAAGATATTTATATAATATTGAAGCTCCTAAGTCTTCAACAAGAACGCAGATTACTAAATATGATCTAAAAACTTTAAAGCCAATTATTACAACATTTCATAATTTAGATAAAGTATTTTTAAAATATATAGAAACAGATAAAAATAATATTTACCTTTTAGGATTTGCTAGAAATAACGAAGGTATAAAAGATTATAGTTTTATTGGGTTATATAAAGAAATTGGGAATCAATGTAAGATTCAAGAAGTAAAAAAAATAGATGAAGATTTATATGGTAGAATATATAGATACAAGATTTGTGAAGATTATGGATTTACTCAAAAAGAATTAAAATATCAAGATTTAGAGAGAATAGACGAATTAGAAAAAATCACTTTAAAAGATGCTTACAATAGTATCAAATAAAAAAATAAATTACACTTTGAAAGTGAGGTAGAAATATGAGAAAACACTATTTAGATAATTTAAGAACAATTATGATTCTACTTCTATTTCCTCTTCATACCTTCATGATTTGGAATAACTATGGAACAAAATTCTATGTTTGGGCAGGAGAAAATAAGTTATTAAGTTCATTAATTATTATAGTTAATCCTTGGATTATGGCATTATTATTTGTTATAGCAGGAATGTGTGCAAGCTACTCACTAGAAAAACGAGGCGTGAAAGAATTTGTAAAAGAACGATTTTCTAAATTACTTATTCCATTTATTTTTGGAGTATCATTACTTGTTCCAATACAAACTTTATATGCAAGAAAATTCTTTTTTGGATATAATGGAAGCATTTTAAATAATTACCAATATTTTTTTACACATTTTACAGATTTAAGTGGAAATGATGGATGTTTCACACCAGGGCATTTATGGTTTATATTATTTTTATTTATAATTTCTCTTTTAACTTTATTAATAATAAAGTATATACCTTATAAAAAAGTTTCAGCTAAATTAGAAAAAGTAAATATAATTGGAATAATTTTTTTATTTGTACCTATATGGTTAATGTCTTATATTGGTGCTTTTGGAGTATATAGTTTTGGTAGATATTTTACATTGTACTTACTTGGTTATTATATGTTTACTAATGAAAAAATTATATATAATATTATGAAGAATAAGAAATTAGTTTTAGGCTTGTTTTGTTTATTTCAATTAATGTTGGTAATATTATATTACAATTTTTCTTATTATGGAGATATACTTGTAAACTTTGTTGGATGGTTAGGAACATTGTCTTGTTTAATTATAGGCAGATTGTACTTAAATAAAGAAAATAACATTACTAACTATTTAAAAAAAGCATCATTTCCAATTTATATTTTACATCTTCCTATTTTAGTAATAATTGGGTATTATTCTTTAATCTTAGTAAATAATATTGCTTTGCAAATTTGTACGATTATTTTTGGAAGTTTTATAGTAACTATATTAATTTATGAGATTATTAAAAATATTCCTATTCTAAAAAAGATTATAGGAGTTAGATAAATTACAAGTATACTTTAAGATGTAAATAATTTAATATTTATATCTTATTTTTTTATGTTAAATTATTTACCAAGAGTTTAAGTGAGAACGGCAAATTACAGAGGTCTAGAATCTAACAAATTGACAGTTCAGCTTTTATTTCTATTATTAATTTAGTTTAAGATAGTGAGGTCAGAGAATCTATATAACAAGCTTGATGAAATAATGGTGGAAACAGAAGACTTAAATTCAGAAAGGAGTAAGTAATGAAAGCAGTATTAAGTGTAGATGTTGCTAAAGGAAAAAGTATGGTAATGTTATCTACAGAGTATGGAGAAGTTTTAATTGAACCAAAAGAAATAAAACATAATTTAAAAGATTTTGATGAATTGAAAAATCAAATTAATAGTTTTAAATTAGAAGATTTAACAATATTCATGGAATCAACAGGAATCTATCATTTGCCAGTAGAAAGATATTTTAAAGAGAATAATTTTAATACTTTGGTAATCAATAGTTTAACTACTAAAAACAATTATGATACTTTAAGAAAAACGAAAACAGATACAAAAGATTGTATGAGATTAGCCAAGTTTTTTTTTGTTAATGAAGTAGAATATCACGATTTATCAAAGAAAGATTTATATGCCAATTTAAAAGCAATGACAAGGCAATATATTTATCTAACACAATTAAATGTTAGTTGTAAAAATAGATATAAAAGACTAATTAATATTTGTTTTCCAGAGTTTGAAGAAATATTCAAAGGCAGTAGAATTTATGAAGAAACAGCATTAAACTTTATAAAAACATTTCCTCATGCTTATATTGTTAAAGAAAAAAGAATTGATGCTTTATATAACAACTTATACAAAACAAATTCTAGACATGATTATTATTACAAAAGACTAGCAAATAGGATTAAAGAGATTTCCTTAAATTCTTATCCAGGTGTAGACAAAGATCATTCAGATGTTAAAAACTTATCAGATATGGCAAGTATTTTACAAGAAAACATTAAGACAATAAATGAGTTAAAAAACAAGATGATTGAGACAGCAAAAGAGTCACCATATTTTGATATTATTAATTCATTTTATGGTATTGGAGAAGTATTAACGACTGAATTACTTGGAGAACTTGGAGATATTACAAGATTTGATAATCATAAACAATTAATTGCTTTTTGTGGTTTAGATCCAACCATTATACAATCTGGAAAAAGTATTAATGTTCATGGAACAATTTCTAAACGAGGAAACAAATATGCAAGATGGATATTATTTAATATTAGTCAAATGGTAGTTAAGTTAGGTCATCAATGTCCTAATCACCCAGTATATAATTATTATTTAACAAAAAAAGCAGAAGGCAAACATTACTATGAAAGCCTAACGCGTGTTCAACAAAAATATTAAGAATGTTATATACAATGTGCAAAAATAATACAACATTGAAAATAAATTAACAAATTCATTTTATCATATATATAACTATAATACACGAAAATTTAAAAAAAATGCCTATTTTCGTGATTTTAGTCATGGTATAATATTTTTATAAATTTAGTATTGACAAAACTTAGATAGTCAATTTAGGAGTGCGAAGATATTGAAGAAAATATATAAGTGAAATTATATCTGGAATTATAGCAGGAGTGATAAATTGTTTATTTTTACTTTTTGCTAACGATTTGAAAATTACTGTTTTTATATCAATTTTTATTAACTGGGTGGTAATTGGATTGTTAATAAGTGCAGTAGATTTTAAGTTAAATAGTATTTTAAAAGGAATTGTAATATCATTATTATTATCTCTTTCATCTTTGACATACATATTTTCTAGCAATATATTTGGTGGGATTTGGACGACTATAACAATCATTATAGTTGGAATGTTTATGGGATATATTATTGATAAAGTAAATACTCGATAAAGTGAGATGAAATATATGAATAAAAGTGAAATTATTAATATTCTTAATAAATATAATTTAGAGAAAGATAAATTTTTTATTATTTCAGGAGCTGCACTAGTATTATTAGGTTTTAGTAAAAAAACTAAAGATATAGATATATGTGTTACTGAAGAGTATTATAATTATTTGCTAAAGGAATTTGATTGTACATTTGAAAGAACAAATGAATTTGGAAAAGATGCCTACATGATAGATAGTATAATTAATTTCGGAATGAGTTTTATGCCAAATGAGTATGAAATAATTGGAGGTTTTAAAGTTGCATCACTAACAGATTGTTATCATTTGAAAAAATTTCTTAATAGAGATAAGGATAAAGAATTATTAGAAGAATTAAAAAAAGTAGTTCACTAGAAAAATAAAAATTATACAATAATTAAGCTACAGGTATGTGTAACTTATAAAATACTTTTGATAAAATGTCATCAAAAGAAGAAAATTATCAATTGTGAAAAAATGAAAAATTTATTGCAAATACAAGAAAACAAAAGAAATTAACACAAGAACAAATAACAGAAAAATTAGGAGTAAGTATTCATACTGAATGACAACTAATATGATATAATTTATAATGAAAAAAGGAGTGGGAGATTTTATGAATTTTTTAGAATATCTAGGTTTAGAAAGCCTTTTAGATGATACTGGTGGAGGTTTTATTGGCGTTGGTATAATGGGAGTTGGTATCATTGGTTGGTTATTACTTGCTATTATTAAACCATCAGTAATTGATCAAGCAGCTATGGTATTTAATTTACTTGCTTTTATTATATTACTTTTGATTACGTTGAAAAAAATGAAAGATGCTTTAAAAGAAAAAGAATTAAACAAAAATTTTGTTGTTATATCTATAATTGCTATTATAATATCATTTATATTTGGTTTAACGATAAAATATCATTCAATCATATATAACTATGAGTACAATCATATATGTTCAGGAATAGCTTTGACTTTTATACCAACAGTAATTATTAATTTGCTATATCCATTTTTCTATAATGAAAAGTATACGGAAAAACAAAAGATTATTACGAGAATAAAATGCTCTTTTGGGGCAATAGGATTAACAATCTTGATAATAATTGTATGTTTTTTATTTGGGCAAGCTATAAATGTACCAGTTGCATTACTTGGAAAAGAAGAAATATATAATAATTTTACTGCTTACCATAACATTTCATTTAATCAAAAAAGAAAAGAAATCAAGGGTAAAAAAGTGGACGAATATTTACAAGAAACCTATTATGAAGTTAAAAGGGTGTTTAATGAAAGATGCATAAATGATAATAACCAAAATTGTGATAAATTTATAAAAGATAATTATGTACGTTGGTTAAATGAATATACAAATAAAGAATATGGTTATAAACTTTTTAAATCTAAATCTTTAAATGATACAGAAGAAATCATAAGAATAGTAGACAGAGAATATGGAAATGAATATTATAATTATAAATTAAATATGAATGATTTTTCTCTTACAAAAATAAGTGATGAAGAATTCCTAGAGTTGTTAAATAATTAGGGTTATCAATGAATTTTGATAATCCTTTTATATGGTTATAAAATAAATTAACTGATTGTAGAAGATTTATTTTTTTGATATGATATGTAGTATAAATGTAGTAAAAATAGAAATATATTTAAATGGAGGAAGACTTATGAAAAAGACAATGCTAACTATTTTATTTTGTGGAGTTCTATTATTAGGAATGACTGGATGTGAAAGTAAATTAGAAAAATCTAAAAGAGAATTGGATGAAGCGAAAGAAGATTTAGAAAAAACTTATGAAAAATATGGATGGGTAGAAAAAGAAAATATAAGTACAATGATTGCTAAATTTAATACAGAAATAATGGATGGTGGAATAAATACTCCTGCTTATGATGATTATTTAACTGTAGAAGATGGTTCCTATTGGTTTGGTATAACTGAAAATATCTCCTATCTATTACAACCGGTTGAATTTACAGGTGATAAGGATAAAGACATTGTAGATATGAGTGCACTTTATTTTCATAAAGAGAATTATAATGAAGAGGAAGCTTATAAATATGTGAAATGCTTAATAAAAGCAAACAACTATGATTTAACAGAGGAGGAGATTGATAATTTGATTAAAGAGGCTAAAGAAAAGTCCTCTAAAAAAGAAACATCAAATAATGGAAAAGGTATTTCTGTTGGTTTTTTGGAATACGCTGACCGTTATATTTATCAAGTGATTAGATTATATAAATAATAATTTATAAGGAGCTGAAATCTGATGAATAAAAAATTATATTATATTCTGTTAGTATTATCTTTAATCCTATTCATAGGAACTATTATCTTTTTAAATAATACTAAATTTGTGGCACCTATTTTTTTAGTTATTAGTATTTATTTGTTTTTTGGGTCAATTATTAAGTTATGTAACACAAATAAAAAGCTAAAAAATATTATGATTCATGTGATAGATTTGTTATTTTGGCTACCATAAAATTTATATTTATACAAATAGAAAAAAGATAGGGGGATTTTCCATGATTTATAAATGGACATATAAAACACCGGATCAATTTGATGATATGATAATGAATAGTGATGGCGAGTATTTAACAGGATTATGGTTTAATGATTCGAAAGATTCATCCAAACATACTTTGAATGCTATAAAAAAGGAACTACCGATTTTCAAAGAAACTAGGAAGTGGTTAGATATTTATTTTAGTGGAAAAAATCCTGATTTTACTCCAAAATATAAGTTAGATGAAATAACACCTTTTAGGCAAGAAGTTTCAGATATCATGAATTCGATTCCTTTTGGGAAAACATTAACCTATCATGATATTTCAAAGAAAATCGCAGAAAAAAGGAAAATAAAAAGAATGTCTGCACAGGCAGTAGGAGGAGCTGTTGGATGGAATCCTATTTGTATTATTATTCCATGCCACAGGGTCGTTGGCTCTAATGGAAATCTAACAGGGTATGGTGGTGGAATAAAAAATAAAATAGCACTGCTAGCTCATGAAAAGAATGATATGAATAAATATTCTCTTCCAAGAAAAGGAGAAAATGATGAGAAGATGTAAGTGGTGTAATTTAGAAAATCCTCTTTATGTTGAATATCATGACAAAGAGTGGGGAGTGCCCAATTTTGATGATCAGTATTTATTTGAAATGTTAATATTAGAATCATTTCAAGCAGGACTATCTTGGGAGTGCGTTCTAAATAAAAGAAAAGATTTTAAAATTGCTTATGATAACTTTGATATAGAAAAAATTATCCATTATGAAGAAGAAAAAGTAAATGAACTATTACTGAATAAGAAGATTATAAGAAACAAATTAAAAATAAAAGCAAGTGTCAATAATGCTAAAATATTTCAATGTATTCAAAAAGAATATGGTAGTTTTTATAATTATTTAATTACCTTTACAAAGGGTAAGATACTCTATGAAGTTGATAAAACAACGAATGAATTATCGGATAATATTTCAAAAGATTTAATGAAAAGAGGAATGAAATTTGTTGGTTCTACCATCATTTATTCCTACTTGCAGGCAATAGGTTTTATATATTCTCATGATAAGGAATGTTCTTTTTATAAGGAAAAAGAATAACTAGAAAATTTAAAATAAAAATAAATGAAAAAGGGAAGTAGAAAAATTATTCACTACTTCCTTTAATATACGAAAATTTAATAAATAAAGAGGCTAGTTCTTCAGGAGTTTCTACACATCCATGAATAATCCAGTAATAATAAACATTAAAAAGACCGCCAGATAAAAAGTAATAACTATATTTCTCCTCGTTCGTTACAGCTTTATTAGAAAGAATTTTATCAAATTCTTCCTTAATATAATGAATTAAATTTGCTTTATATAAAGTAGTTCCGATATTTTTAGTGAGTAATAAATGATGAAACAAAGTAGTGATATATTGTTCTAAGTGATTAGGATCAAATACAATTTTAGTGTCCTCAATAAACTTTATCGTAATATCATCCAAATAAACTTTAATGATTTCCTCTTTACTAGAAAAATTCCGATAGAATGTAACACGATTTACTCCTGCTTTTTTTGTAATATCAGTTATGGTAATCGTATCAAATTCTTGTTTTTTCATAAGTATTAATAGAGCTTCTATAATATAATCTTTTGCATACTTTTTATTCATGCTACAATCTCCTTTTTTTTGTTGCATTTTGACTAAAAAAAATTCCAGAATATTGAAAAAAACAAAACAAAATGCTACACTTGTTGCATAAATGATATAATTTATAAAACCATATGTCAAGAGAGGTAGGAAACTTTATGTTAGAATTAAAAAATATAACAAAAAAGTATGTGATTGGGGATGTTTCCCAACAAGTATTAAAGGGAATTAGTATTGAACTTAGAAAAAATGAATTCACATCCATCCTAGGAGCCAGTGGAAGTGGAAAGACAACCTTATTAAATATCATTGGTGGACTAGATAAGTATGATAGTGGAGATTTGATCATTGAGGGAGTATCCACCAAAAAATATCAAGATAAAGATTGGGATAGTTATAGAAATTATAGAGTTGGATTTATTTTTCAAAGTTATAATCTAATACCACATCAAACAGTTTTATCCAATGTAGAAATTGCACTTACACTATCTGGAATTTCTAAAATGGAAAGAAGAAAAAAAGCAAAAGAAGCGTTAACGAAAGTTGGTCTAAAAAATCATATGAATAAAAGGCCAAATCAATTATCTGGAGGACAAATGCAGAGAGTGGCAATCGCTAGAGCTCTTGTAAATGATCCAGAAATTATCTTGGCAGATGAACCAACAGGAGCCCTAGATTCTGAAACTAGTATTCAAATTATGGACTTATTAAAAGAAATCGCCAAAGAAAAACTAGTCATCATGGTTACCCATAATCCAGAACTAGCGAATATTTACTCTACTAGAATTATTGAATTAAAAGATGGTGTAATTATCAAAGACAGCAACCCATATGAAGAAAATACAAAATATGAACAAAAGAAAAAAAATTCATAGAACATCAATGTCACTTTTTACTTCTTTAGGGTTATCTTTCAATAACTTGCTTACAAAAAAGGGAAGAACTTTTCTAACAGCATTTGCAGGTTCCATTGGAATTATTGGAATTGCTTTAATTCTATCCTTATCCAATGGAGTTAGTGAATTTGTCTCTAACATGGAAAGAGATTCCTTATCTAATTTTCCAATTGTATTTGAAAAAAACACCTATGATTTTAGTAAACTATTAGAAGCAACAGAAACAGAAAAAGTAGAATGTAACCAAGGAAAACTTTGTTCAGAAGATGATATCACCCCACAAGTAAAATTATTAACGAATGGGTTAATTAAGAAAAATTATTTAAAAGAATTGAAACAATCTTTAGAAAATAATCAAGAAATCAAAGAATATATATCAGAAGTAAAATATGGATATGATTTAGATTTACAAATCTATTCTAATAAAAATAGTAGTTACATGAGAATTAATCCAAATAATTTTAATATATTAAATAGTTCTGATGTAAAAGAAGAAGAAAACGCTATTAGTATGACTTTAAATACTGAGAGTCCTAAAGTATTTGAAGAAATGTTAGATAACGAAGAAGTATTAAATAGTAAATATGAACTTTTAGCAGGAAAAATGCCAACAGATTATAATGAATTAATTTTAGTTGTTGGAAGTAATAATACAATTCCAGACTCTATTCTTTATGCGTTAGATATCAAAGATAGGAAAGAAGTTGCCGATTTATTAAATAACTCAAATAAAGAGAAAAAAGTAAAGAGTACTACTTATTCTTATGAAGATATTTTAAATTTATCTTATAAATTAATCCTAAATACAGACTATTATAGGCAAGAAAATGGAAAGTTTAAAGATTATTCCTTAGATTCCGATTACTTAAAAAATGTTGTAAATCAAGGATTAGATATCAAGGTAGTTGGTATCGCCAAAGTAAAAGAATCATCAGAGACCTCTGGTGTTATCCTATATAAGCATTCCTTAACAGAATATGTCATCAATCAAATTGAGAAAACAGAAATCTACAAAGCACAAACAGAAAACAAAGAAATTAATGTTTTAACAGGAGAAAAATTTGATGGGATTGTTACAACTTATGAAAAAAATGCCCAATTACTAGGAATTGCTGATTTAGAAGATCCATCAACGATTAGCATCTATCCAAAAGACTTTAGTTCTAAAGAAAAAATTATAGAATTTGTAGAGAAATATAATGAAACCCAAAAAGAAAATGGGAAGAGTGAACTTGTAGTTTCCTATACTGACTTAATTAAAACAGTAGTCAGTGGTGTAACTTCTATTATTAATGTGATTTCCTTTGTATTAATTGGTTTTGTCGCAATTAGTTTAATCGTATCTAGTATAATGATTGCGATTATTACTTATATTAGTGTATTAGAAAGAACAAAAGAAATCGGAATTTTACGTGCGATTGGTGCTAGTAAAAAGGACATATCTAGGGTATTTAAAGCAGAAACTATTATCGAAGGATTTTTAGCAGGAATCCTTGGAATTTTAATTGCTTTGCTAATCTCTCTACCAGTAAATCTAATTGTAGAAGCTATTGCCAAAGTATCAGGCATTGCAAAACTTCCGATTGGAAGTGCAATATTCTTAATTCTATTAAGTGTATTGTTAAATGTAGCAGCAGGACATATTCCATCAAAAATGGCAAGTAAGAAAGATCCTGTAATCGCATTACGTTCTGAATAAAACAACTAGCGAAAGCAAAAGAGAAAATATTTGAGTAGAAGCAAATCTTTTAGTGGAAGGTTTGCTTTTTCTCATGCTATAATAAGGAAGAAGACAAACAAGAAAAGAGGAAGAAAAATGGAATTTATAAAATTAGAAAAAGCTGTTTCTTATAGTGGAGATGGATATAGTGGAATGGATTATCCATCGGATGATAAAGATATCAATTTTGCAGTAATTAATATGAATGGGAGAAGTCCAAAATCTGGGTATCAAGTAAATACAGAGTGTAAGGAAATGCTTTATATTATGAATGGTAGTGGGACTATTTATAAAAAAGATAGCGATATTATTTTTGATTTTAAAAAAGGGGATGTCATCGTAATCGATAAGAATGAATATTATGCATTTGAAGGATGCTTTGAAGCAGCTGTTCCTTGTACCCCTGCTTGGACTAGCGAACAACACAAATATATAGACTAGGTAGCGAGATTATGATAGAAATCATAGAGTACGACAGTTCGTATGAGGAACAAGTAAAAGATTTATTTATAGAACTACAGGAATATATAGAAAAGATTGATAGGGAAAAATATAATATTGTAACGGATGATTTTAGGGAAAAGTATTTCGAAAGAACATTAGAACAAATAAAAAAATATGATGGAAAAATGTTTCTAGCAACAAAAGAAAATAAAGCCTTAGGAGTAATCGTTGGAATCATCTATAACGAAGAAGAATCAACTTTCGAATTTAAGGCACCCAAAAGAGGAAAAATTGTAGATGTTGTGGTATCAAAAGAAAACCAATCTTCTGGAATTGGAACAAAACTTTTAGATAGAATGGAAGAATATTTTAAAGAGGTTGGTTGTAAAGGGATTTTATTAGATGTTTTTGCATACAATGAATCTGCCAAAAAGTTATATGAAAAAATAGGGTATTTTGATAGAAATATTGAAATGATGAAAAAAATATAGGAGAGTTTAAAATGAGAGAAAAAATAGCACTTGTAACAGGAGGGACTTCTGGGATTGGAAGGAAAATCGTAGAAGAACTATTAGAAAAAGGATGCACTGTAATTACTTGTTATAGTAAAACAGAGGAGAATGCAAAAAAACTACAAGAAGAGATACAAAATGATAAATTATTTGTATTAAAGTGTGATGTAAGTAAGGAACAAGAAGTAATTCACATGTTTCAAACTATAAAAGAAAAGTATGGGCATATAGATTATTTAGTGAATAATGCTGGGACCTTTATTGATAATTTTATTAAAGATTTTGATATCGAGGATTTTAAAAAAGTGTTAGATATTAATTTACTTGGAAAAGTAATTTGTACAAAACATGCATATCCTATTTTAAAAGAAGGTGGAAGTATCGTAAATATTGCTTCTCATTTAGGGGTAGTCCCTTGTGAAGAATCTCCAGCATATTGCGCTGCAGCTGCAGGTATTATAAACTTTACTAAAGCAACAGCCTTAGAATATGCCGATAAAAAGATTAGAGTAAATGCTATTTCGCCTGCTTTTACACCGACACCTTTATCCTTAAGAGGATGGAAAAAAGAAGAAATTGAAGAAAAATTAAGAGAGACTCCACTAGGAAGATTTTGTGAACCTATGGATACTGCAAAACTTTGTATATTTTTATTATCAGAGGAAGCAAGTTTCATTACTGGAGAAAATATCTGGCTAAATGGTGGAAGATTTTAATAAATAGATTAATACTAGGAGGATAATTTATGATAGACATCAATCAATTGAAAAATAATATAATAGAATTATCTAAAAAATTGGATAGCCTAAATATTGATAGCATTTTTATAGAAGAAAATGGGAAATTACAAAAAATATTTTATAAAGAAAATTCTCTTCACGAACTAAGAAGTTGTTCAAAATTAATTACAGCTTTAGCAATAGGAATTTTAATAGAAAAAAGAATGATATCGTTAGAAGAAAAAGTTTATCCAGTAATTAAAAATCTTGTAGAAATTAAAAACAAAAATAATATTGAAAAACAAGAAAAATGGACAATTAAAGATTTACTTCTTCATCAAACTGGTTATGAAGGTCAAATGATGTCTGAAAAGTATATTGAAAATATTGATAAAGAAAAATTATTAGAATATGCATTAAATTATGATATTTCATATGAAGTAGGAAAAAGATACGCTTATAATAATGTAGAACCATTTATCTTATCAGTATTTTTAAAAGAAAAATTAAATATTGATTTGATTGATTTTGTTTACTAAAATATATTTCTTCCAATGAATATTCTTGAATTTAAGTGGGATAATTATGGAAAATATTGTCCTGGCGCAACTGGATTATTCCTAAGTCATGAGGATTTTCATAAAATAGGAAAATTATTATTAAATGATGGAAGATATCAGGAAAAGCAAATTATCCCAAGAAACTGGATAAAAGAAATGTGCAAGATGCAGTTAGAAACTCCTAGTATGTATAAAGAAGAAAGAGTATTGCCAAAAATTGGAGTAGGATACTATACATTTATTTCAAGAGATGGTTATATTTTTCGAGATGGAGCATCAGGGCAATACATCATTTTAAATAAGGAAAAAAATATTTTAATCACAATAATGTCTACAGAGAAAGATATGAAAAATATAACAGAAATTTTAAGAGGAATCATTTAAAATGAAAAGAGCTATTTTATTAAGAATAGTTCTTTTTTTGGAATCCAATTTAAAAATAATTATAGTGTTTTGGTTAATATATATTTTCCATCTTTTTGTTCTTCTTTATAAATAATACTATCAGCATTTCTTCTCTTTAATTCAAAATGAACGTAAGGATTTTCAAAGCCTCCTCTAATTTCGATAAGAGTATAGTGCCTTTCCCCATGATTAAATATTCGATCATTTAAATATTGATATAATTGTGTACGCTCATAGGTTCCATTTACATTACCAAGATTAATAAATTCATCATTATAAAGTTCAATTTTTCTTTCTCTTAAATCAGTTTTATTACTTATTGGTAAATTAAAATATTGGCAAGCTTTATGTCTATGAGCAAGATTTTCATGGAGAAGAATAAATTTCTGATTAAGAAATTCTGGAATATCTAATTCTTGATCTAATTCACATATATATTCTGAACTTAAATGAGCTAAGTTTGGATAATTAGATTTTACTGTATTATATCTTGGAATTATTCCAAAAAAGTAAGGCTTTAGACCATACTGATTAGAAAACAAATCATTAATAGGATCTAAAAAATAAAAACCATAATCTCCTTCAACAATTAAAGCAAAAAGGGGAATTTTAGCACTGTTCGCAATAATCTTTTTAGCATAAATTCCAAAATCCTTAAATAAGTCTACATAAAAATCAGCTAAGGTACTACAGGTAATATTAGGAAATCTATTAATAAAACCTTGACTAAACTGATTATACTTTTCTTCTTCTGTAGCTAGAAAATATTGTAAATCACGTCTGAAGCAAGGAGCTAATTTAATATAAAGAAAACGAATGATTAAGTCTTTAGACCAATCTGGCTTTACTTGATTTACAATTTCTAAAATTTCTTTCTCCATAAAATTTTCCCCCTTTAAAAAGTAATTACTATAATAACACAAAAATAACATTATAGATATGATTTTCTATGGAAATTTCTAGGAAGGATAGATAAAATATAGTATAATTGTATTAGAAGGTTGTAGGAATATGTCTATAAGAAAACAAAGAAAAAAGAAAAAAACAAAAAAGACTACGACAAAAGATTTGTAGACATTCTATATTTGTTAATGGTAAGATTATTATCAGATATCTTTATTTTTGGATTAGTTTTATTATTAATATATTTAATTAAAAATAATATCTTATCTATATCTGTAGCAGTAGCTCTATTTACCTATAAAACAAATATCATGACCAATTTTATGGATAATATTTCTTTATTATTAGATGAAGTTAAGAATTTTAATGTGTCTACAGATAGGGTATTCGCAATCATAGAAAAGAAAGAATTTGTAGAAGAAAAGTTTAGCCATGGACATTTAAAAAAAGTAAATGGAAACTTTGAATTCAAAAATGTCTCTTTTGCCTATGACAATTACAAAGTAATAGATAATATGTCTTTTCAAATAAATAGTGGTGAGACAGTTGCATTTGTAGGGAAAAGTGGAGCAGGGAAAAGTACAATATTTAACTTGCTTGGGAAGATATATGATGTTAATAAAGGAAAAATTTTAATAGAGGGGGTCGATATTAATACCTTAGATGAAGACTCCATTAGAGGAAATATTACAATTATTTCTCAAAATCCATATATTTTTAATATGAGCATAAAAGACAATTTCAGATTAGTAAAGGAAAATATAACAGAAGAAGAAATAATAGAATCTCTAAAATTATCTTGCCTATATGACTTTGTGAAAAGCCTTCCTGAAGGATTAGATACCATCATAGGAGAAGGTGGTACCAATCTATCTGGTGGACAAAGACAAAGACTTGCGATTGCAAGAGCACTTGTACAAGAAACAAAAATCATTCTATTTGATGAAGCAACGAGTGCTCTAGATAATGAAACTCAGCGTGATATACAAACAGCAATTGATAATTTAAAAGGAAAGTATACGATATTAATTATCGCACATAGATTATCTACCATAAAAAATGCAGATAGAATTTTACTGATAGAAAATGGACAAGTTCAAGCAGAAGGAAAACATCAAGAATTATTGAAAAAAAGTAGTACTTATAAGAAACTATATGAAAGTGAAATCGTAGAAAATAAGTAAAATTGGAGGTAGCTATGGAAGAAATAGATAGAAAATTAAAAGAATATATAGAACAGTCAATATTTCCAATTTATGAGAAAAATGATGTGGGACACAGAATAGAACATATATATTATGTAATAAATAGAAGTTTAAAACTAATGAATCAATTTGATAATATAAATCCAAATATGGTATATACAATTGCTTCTTTTCACGATGTGGCACACCATATAGATAGACTACAGCATGAAAAACTATCCGCAAACTTATTTTATGAAGATGAAAAAATGAAAGAATTTTTTACAGATGAGGAAAGAAAAATAATAAAAGAGGCAATCATAGATCATAGGGCAAGTTTAGAATATGAACCTAGAAGTAACTATGGAAAAATCATATCTTCTGCAGACAAAAATGTAGATGTTCAAACTGCTTTAAAGAGAACTCATGCTTATACCATAAAAAACTATCCAAAAATTTCTTTGGAAGAAATCTTAAATCGGGGATATAATCATTTAACTGAGAAATTTGGTGAAGATGGCTATGCAAAAAATTATTGTACAGATGAAGAATATGAAAAGTATCTAAAAGAACTTCAAGATTTATTAAAGAGTAAGGATAAATTCACTGAAAAATATATAGAAGTAAATAATATATCTATCAAGTAGATAAAAATAAAATTTGTAAAGGAAAATAGACTATGAGTGAAATTGTAAATAAAATGAGACAAGAAATAATTAGAAGAAGTAATGAATTTGAAGAAAAAACAAAGGGAACAAAAGAAGAATACAACATCTACAGAGAACATATTCAATATGTATATAAATATGCAGTGCTTCTTTCACAAAATAAAATGGTTGATAAGGAAATAGTAGAGTTAAGTGCCTTACTTCATGATATTTCAATGACTGACAGTACTCTTGATAGGTCAAAACACAATGAATACAGTTCAGTCATTGCGAAAGAACTATTAAGACAAGAGGGATATCCTGAAGAAAAAATTGAATCTGTAAAAAAATGTATATTAAACCATAGTAGCAAAAAAGCATCTTACAGAACAACTGAAGAAGAAAATATTTTAGTAAATGCTGATGGCTTGTCTCACTTTGATTCTATAAGCAATCTATTTTCTTTAGCTTACAATGTTATGGGATTTAATGAACTAGAAAGTTTAAAATTTGTACAAGACAAATTAACCAAAGATTATGGAGAAATTAGTCCAGAATTGAAGTACTTAATAGATGATAAATATAGAGAAATCATGCTAGCAAAGAGTGCTAATGAAATAATGGATGGAACAATAAAAAAATAGAATGGAATGATTATAAAATGGAAAAAGAATATTTAGAATTTGCAAAAGAAATAGCATATCAGGCAGGAAAAATCATGTTGAAATACTTCAAAGGTGAAAATGGAGCTAGTTATAAATATGATCAAACAATTGTTACAAAAGCAGATACTGAAATTAATAGTTATCTAATCAAAAGAGTAAAAGAAACTTTTCCTACACATTCTGTCGATGGAGAAGAGGAACAATTTGGAAAAAGTAATTATGTATGGGTATCAGATCCAGTAGACGGAACAGCAATGTATGCAAGAAGAATTCCAGTTGCTGTTTTTTCACTAGCATTAGTAGTAGATGGAGTTCCAATAGTAGGTGTAGTCTATGATCCATTTACTGATAATTTATATTCTGCTATAAAGGGAAACGGTGCCTACAGAAATGAAGAACTAATTAAAGTAAACAATATAGAGCTTGATGATATGAGAAGTGTTTCTAATTTTGATATGTGGCCAGAAGCAGAATATAATTTATATGATTCTATAAAGGAACTTGGAAAGAAAACTTATTTCATAGGAATTGGAAGTGTGATAAGAGCTTGCATGTGTGTCGCAAATGGAGATTTTAATCTAGCAATCTTTCCTGGAACAAAACATAAGAATTGTGATATCGCTGCAGCTAAAGTCATTGTAGAAGAAGCAGGTGGAAAAGTAACAGATTTGTTTGGAAAAGAACAAAGATACGATCAAGATATCCAAGGAGCTATTATAAGTAATGAATTGGTGCATGAAGAAGTATTATCTGTAATAGCTAAAAACTTAAATTCATGATACAATAGCACTAGTGAAGGGAGATTAATTATGTCAGTTAAAATAACTTATTTTGTTCATGGAACAACTACAGATAATTTGGAACATAAATCTACAGGATGGTTACCAGGAGAGTTATCACAAAAAGGAATAAATCAGAGTATAATTTTAAAAGAGCAAGTAGACATCAATCAATTTGATGTAGTATTTTGTTCTGATTTAACAAGAGCAGTTGATTCAGCAAAATATACTTTTGAGGGTGTCAAAGAAATTATTCAAGATGAAAGACTAAGAGAATGTAATTATGGAGATTTCAATGGAAAAGATAGCAGTTTAACAAAATATGAAGAGCATATTACTGAAAAATTTCCTAATGGAGAATGTATGTTAGACGTTGAAAAAAGAATCAAAGACTTTTGTTGCTATCTTCTAGAAAATTATGATGGAAAACATATCGCAATTGTCGCTCACAAAGCACCTCAACTTGCATTTCAAGTTCTAACAGAAGGAAAAACTTGGGAAGAGGCAATTGATAAAGATTGGCGTAAAACAAAATCTTGGCAGTCTGGTTGGGAATATATAGTAAAATAATAAATAGACATTTTAAAAAGCTATGGATGAACCTATAGCTTTTTTAGTGCTTTTTAGATGAAAAAGATTTGATTCGAATATCTAAATAATCGCCTTGCAAATTGATATCATTTACTATTTGCATATCTGGATAGTGTTCTAATATTCGATAAGCTAGATGAATAAGTTCTTCAGTTTTTAAACTACTAATTTTATCTTCTTTGTTATATACTCTATCATGCCAAGATTTCTGTATATCATATTTCCTTTTTTCATAACTACTATTCGGAAATCGAGTAATATTGATTTTTGCTTTTTGAAAATCTAATTCAGCTTGTTTACTTAGCAATTCATGATAATGATAAGATAAGATTTGTATACTAGGAATTCTAATTTTAGTAATATTTTTCTTTTCTAATTCTCGAATAAAGAAGAAAAGGGATAAAACCTTACTTGGATGTACATTAGTATCTTCAATACCTTTATTTATTTTATATAGTTCTCTTTCTATCTTTTTATCTTTTTCATGCTTGGAACTTTGAACCGCATAAATATAGCAAATATCATTATCATCTATATCATATAAAATATGGGGAAGCTCATAATAAGACTCATTATTCTTGATTGTAAAAATCATACTTCGAGTAGATTCATCCCAAGTTGGATTTACTTCTGTTCTTTTTAAAATCTTATACTCTTGGAGTTCATGAACTAATTCTATATCTAAAGTATCTAATGTTCTATTTATTAAAAATGATAATTGCTTTCCTAAAAAATAATTTACATTTTGAAAATCTTCAATTCCCATACGTAACCAAATACGTCTTAGAATTTGCATCGCTAAATTTCTAGAAGAAGAATGGTCATGATATTCATTTCTTAATTTAATCAAGGAATTTGTAATATCTGTTAAATATTGAAAAAATTGAATACTATCTTCTATCTGAACAGTCAATGTATCATCATTACTATGAAAAATCAGAAAGTCAATATCTTTTTGTCCTATATTTGGAGTCCAAGCATCTTTTAATACAAAAGGATTTTCCATGATATTTTGAAAAAGTAGAAAACCATCTTCTCCAAATTTAAAATTTATATTTGGTACTTCACACTCCTTTTTAATTTCATAAATGGAAGTGTGTAAAAATAGTTCAATTAACTCTTTAAATACTATTTTTTCCATAGAAAGTCACCTGTACCGTTAATTATAACATACATGTAAATAAACTGTACATCGATAAAAATTTTAAATAAGATAAAAGACACTTATGTTATAATACAGGCAAATCAATTTGTGGTGAAAGAAGTGATTGAATTGTTTATAGTTGCCATATTAACAATTTTTGTTGTTTTGATAATAATCATAGATCAAGTAAAAGAAAAAAATAAAAGTCGTTTAGAAAACCAAAGCATTATATACGATGAACAGAATATCAACAGATTTAGAAGAATAAGATTTCCTTTTATAATGTGTATAATCACATTTATTCTTGGTTGTCTTCTAGCATATACCTCAATCGGTATGCCATTTGGGAAAGATTTCTTCATAGTACTATTAGCTAGTTATATTCCATTTATTGTTTTCTTAATTCTTACATTATTGTGCTATTACTTAGGAAAGAAAAAACAAATACGATTTATTTGTAAGGCTATTACAGGAATACTTGTCCTTCTATTATTCTATTATTATATAGGAGTAATCTTTATTATTGGATTTTTAGAGGCAGAAAATCCAGTAACTGATTTAAAGTATTATAAACACCAAATTCATGGAACAGAGCTTACAAAAGTATTTCCAAAAAAGATTCCTGAAAATGTAGAAAATATTAAGTTTTACTATGCACCAGGAATATTACAAGCAGGAACAAACTATATGTTATATTATGTTGATCGGAATATGACAATGGAGAAATTTGACAAAAAGTATAAATCAAAGGCAATTTGGATTGGACATAAAAAAGAGTATAAGGAAAAAGAAGGATTATTAGTTGGAGCATTTTCTTTAACACCAGCAAATTATAAGAATGAAGATGATTTTATTATCTATTTGGTAGATGGAAAATGTGACGATTCAGGATACTGTAATCATGGAAAATTCTTATTATCTGCATATAATGAACAAACAAATGAAGTAATATTTAGAGCTGAATACTGGTAATAAAAGGAGAAAAAAATGAAAGTTTTTATAGGACCAAGAAATACATGTGGATTAAATTATCAACAGTATATTATTTATGATAAATTACTAAATTCTTTTGAAATAACACCGAACGTTTCAGAAGCTGATGCGATTGTCATTGCGGAAACCTGCTGTTGTACGAATTATAATATAAACTATACTTTAGAAAAGATTTCTAATATTTTAAAAGAAAAGAAGAAAGAAGCTAAAGTATATTTAACAGGGTGCATTACTAGAACATTTAAAAAGTGATCCTTTTTTAGCGAAAGTAGAAGAATGGTTGACGAAAAAAGTGGATTTTATTATTCCACAAAATCAACCGAACTTACTATTAAAATTACTTTCAGAAGAGATGTTTCATGATGTAAACATCAATAGTTTTTGAATGATAACTAGAGATTCAAAGAAGTCATCTTCTATCTATATTTCAAATGGATGTCTAAATAACTGTTCTTTTTGTAAGCTTACTTTTCAAGAATATCCCTTAAAAAGTGTTGAACTAAATGAAGTAAAAGAAGCAATTGATTCTTTAGACGAAGAAAATTGTTCAGAGCTTCTATTAAAAGGGACAAATATCTGCCAATATGGATTAGACATTTATAAAAAATATATGCTACCAGAAATCATCACTTATCTAGAACAAAAAGAAAATATTAAAAGAGTAATATTGGTTGGTTTTTCATTTAAAGATGCAATAAAAAATGACTTCCAAAATGTCATAGCGAACAGTACCAAAGTAGTAGAACTATGTGGCTCTTTAGAGTCTGGCAGTGATAGGTTATTAGAGTTAATTAGAAAAGGTTTTACTAGCCAAGAAATCATAGAATTTGTTCAAGGAATCAGAAAAATAAATGATAAAGATTTATTCTTGAATATTATTTCTGGTTTTCCAACAGAAACAATAGAAGATGTAAAAAGAACATTAGAAGTACTAAAACAACTAGAGGCTTATGAAGTTTCTATTTGTCGATATATAAATTCAGAATATGTAGATTCTAGCTGTTATGAACAGTTAAGTCCTGAGAAAATACAAGAACACACAAGAATCTATTCTAAAGTGTTGCAAAAGAGAAATGTAAACACTAGAATTGTAGGACATGGGTATATATATAATTAAAAGATGGCAATAGAAATAATCTAAATACCATCTTTTTTTCATAATAGAAATTAGGACCCCCAACAAGTTGAATACGGGAATGTAAAAAAAAGAACCATTTCTCAACAGTTCTTAATATCAATATGGAGCGATAACGATACACGTATGCGAAAAATTATACTCCCAAGATTGATTAAATCAACTGATAAATAAATTATAGCAGATATTATGATTTTTTCAATACACTTTAAATTTATTTTATCCATTCAGATATTATTGCCTCTATGTTTAGTTGTTTCCATTCTTCTTTCCATAAATCATAATATGGGATGTCATTTGAGGATGGTTTATCTTCACATTCATCTATTTGTACAATTGAAGGAATAACGGCCGCATCTCCTATCAGTAATGCTTCTCCAACTTTAAGAGATGGCATTTTATTTATAAGTTCTCCAAAAGTATCTGGTAGCAATCTTTTTACATAGTTTTGATCATTAGGATTTGTTAATCTCATTGCTATAAAGTTATTACATTGTGAGAATATTGTTTCGGAGATTTCAGAAGGTCTTTGACTAGCAAGAAGGAGTGTAATTCCATACTTACGACCTTCTTTAGCAATTCGTTCAATCGATTCCTTTGATGCACGATATTTAGATAAATCACTATTTGGTACATATTTGTGTGCTTCTTCATAAACAAGTAATAGAGGGATATCATTATTTACAAATTCATTAGGATTTTGAGAAAATCTTATTTTTTTATAATAATATCCATACTCGAATAATATTCTTGAAATAAGTGATACTGTAATATTCAAAACATCAAAAGGAACACCACTTAAATCAATTATGGTAACATTGGAATTTTCTTTATTATATCCAATTAAGTTTTTTAATGTGTCTTCGAAAGTTATATTTTTAGATTTTTCTCCTAGTAAAAAGTCTAATCTTTTATCGTTTATTTTATTTTCTAATCTACTAACAAAATTTGTTAATTTACCATTTAAAGGACCTGCTTTCATATCTCTAGCGCCTTGTACCATTTCCTCATTTTTTTCTTTAACATCTTTTAAAATTTCATTGATTTCAAAAAATAGTGGTGAATCAAAATGAATCCTATTTTTTTGTTCTTCATTTCCCTCAAAATGCAATTTTTTGCTATTGACAACAGATTCTTTAAATACATTCCTTTGATTGTGATCATTGGCTTCTGTATCAATAAATAATTCTTGTAATTCATCGCTATTTAATAACCAGTATGGTAAAACTAAATTATCTATATCAATATAATTTGCATTGGGGAAAGCAGCCTTATATTCTGAATGTATATCGAATATAACTATATGGGAATTATTTAATCCGTCGTAAGTGCTATTTTTAGATGATATTGCATTTTGCAATATTTTAGCGACAGAATTTGATTTACCAGATCCAGTCGATCCAACAATTGCAATATGTCTATTAAAAAATTTGTTTCCATCTACTGGTATAGGAATTGAATGGTCAGAAGAAAGTGTTGAAAATGTAAACATTTTATCATCGCTATTTGTTGATGAAGAAAATATGCTTATTATATCCTCTTTTTTGGCAGGTTTTACATCTTTAGGTGGAATAGAAATATTATCACCACCTCGTTCAAAACTACCATTACTTATTATTCCCAGTGGACTTGCTTCTAAAATATATCTTCTTTCACTTGATTCATTTCCTTTAATTTCTATAGAAAAATTTTCTATGATAGCCATCAATTTACAATTATCATTGTCACTAACTTCAATATATGAACCAATTTTTAGTTTTTCCTCTGCTATTTTAAAATCATTTATATCATCTACAGATATTTTAATTTTGTTAGGTAATACTGAAATAACTTCAGCGATTATTTTATTTTCTTCCATGTAAGTTTTCCTCCTTAAATAATGTTTAGAACGTCTTCCAAATCATCTATTTTAATATCTATTTGATAGTTCTTTTTATTTTTATAAACTTTGTTATTTATATAAAATTGGTAAATTTCTTTTGTGTTCTGTAAAATATCTAATACATTTTCTATTTCTTCCAAATTGAATATTTTTATTTTAATATTATTTTTATAATTGGCTTCTTGAATTATGCTTTTAGCAGAAAATTTAGCACCTTTAAAATCATAACCATCAATAAATTTAAAATCATCATTATATAAACTCTGTTTTAATAGTAATAAATTATTTTCGCTTAAATTAACAAAAACAATATATGGACAGAATGGTTGTGGTGTTCTCTTGGATAGTTTTGACCATTTATCAGAAATTGCATTTGTTATTTTCTTTAGTGTTGATATCTGAATATTTTCAGGACATTCAATGATAAAAAATCTTTCATATGGTGATATATTGTGTTTTGAAAAATATTTTTTTCTAATTAAACTATAATATTTTTCCTTTCCAATTTTTGTTATATACCATTTGTCCAATATAACATTAATATCCATTAGCAAGTCAATGAATCGTTGTTTAGTAATCATCCTTTCATCTTCGTTTTCTTTAATAGCAATATTCTTTATAATACTTCCAGCTTTCATAAAATACAAGTCAATTAAATCATCTGCAATATTTAATTCTTTTTTTAATAATTCTTTTATGTCAAGTTCTAAAGAATCATAATCGGTGGCATTTATATCGATGTCTATTTTTTCCATAAACATTTTTATTTCGGTGTCATTTAAGTTGAGTTCCTCATAAACTTTGTGAATTATGCCTTCTTCTTTGTAAGTTAGAAAATTATCTTTAAAAAAATCTAATTCTATAGGATTATGCAGTTTTGATTGACCGTCTTTAAAATTTGCATATATTTTATAATTTAAATTACTAGATTTGTTATTTGAAAAATGTTTAAACATACATATTATTGCTTTTTTTATAACCGAGTGATTATATGTTTGCGTAGAATAATATTTACATTGAATTGCAGTATATGTATCATCAGTTTCAATATCAAAATCTTCAATACTTTCTATTTTTATTTTTGTTGTGTTATTATCTTGTAATAGGATTTCATAAATTGTTTTATTAAACTGGTAAAAATAACCCTTTATAATGTCATTTGCTTGTCTAGTTTTCATAAAAATATCACTCCACATCATTTCTTGAAAATATTATATCATAAAATTTAGCTTTCTTTAGGTCATTTACAATCGGTAAAATTTAGAAAATATATAGTAAAATGTATTTAAAAAATAGTAATTAAATGATATAATTTATATATATAATGTAGGAGGTGTTGAAATGGCTATTGAACAGTTTACCGAAAATTTAACTTTAAAAGAGATGAAATGTGATATAGGCAAAAATTCCTTTGGATATGTATATCCTCAAGGTGATGTATCAGATATTGATAAAATAGAAAGACTATTAAAATATGCTGGTGGAAAACCTAATGAAAGTAATGTTCATGAATTATTTGATGATGCAAAAGGTAAGGCAAAACCTGAATTTGTTATTACCTTTAATAAGGATTTAAGCACAATCATTGTTGTAGAATGCAAGAAAAATGTAAATCAGCATTCTTCTGAAAATCTTTGTAAGCCATTAAAGTTTGCAGTTGATGGAGTTTTATATTATGCCAAATATTTAAAAACCGAATATAATGTAATTGCAATAGCGGTTAGTGGAACAAAAAAAGAAACTATGAAAGTATCAACTTTTTATTGGCCAGAAAATCAAGATGATTATTTTGAGTTAAAAAAAGCAAGAGATATTATTCTAGAACCAGAAAATTATTTGAAGTTAGTCAATGGTGAAAAATTGCAAAAAGAATATTCTTTGGAAGATATTAGAAACACTGCTTTGGAAATGCACGACACTTTAAGAGAAATAAAAGTTTCAGAAAAGCATAAACCTATTTTTATTGCAGGTATTTTAATAGCATTAGAAGATAAAACATTTAGTGAAGAGTATTCACGATATACAACTTTTGATAGCGTTATGAGAAATTTAGAACATGCAATAGAGACTACACTTGATAATAGCGATATCAAAAAAGATAAAATTGATAATATTAAAAGTGCCTTCAAGATTATGGGAAGCAATGAAAAATTAAAGTCAATCCCATTAGGACATAGAAATTCTATTACTTGGTATATTGAGCAGTTAGAAATGAAAATAAAACCTATGATGAATTATGCAGATGCCAGCTTAGATGCATTAGGAGTTTTTTATCATGAATTTGTTAAATATAGTGGTGGCGATGGAAAAGGTTTAGGTATAGTTCTTACACCACAACATTTAACTGAGTTTATGTGTGAATTATCTGGAGTAAATAAGAATAGTAAAGTTGTTGATATATGTTGTGGAAGTGGTTCGTTTTTAGTAAGTGCAATGACAAAAATGTTCAAAGGTGCTAATCAAGAAGAAATTTTGAAAATTAAAAAAGAGGGACTTTATGGTGTTGAACTTGATGTAGAACTATTTACATTAGCTATAGCAAATATGATTATAAGAAGAGATGGGAAATCTAATATTTATCATGGGGATTGTTTTAATAAAAAAATTAAAGATGAGCTTAGAGAGAAAAATATTAATATAGGTTTAATTAATCCTCCATATTCTCAAAATGATAAATGTGAATTAGAGTTTGTTGAAAATATGTTAGACATTTTAGTCCCTGGAGGTACAGGAGTAGCAGTTGTGCCAATGAGTTGTGCTATCGGTACAAAGTTTAAAGATGTTAGAGAAAGACTAATGAAAAATAATAAATTAAAAGCTGTGTTTAGCATGCCTGATGATATTTTTTATCCTACAGGAACAAATACTTGCGTTATGGTTTGGGAAGCACATACTCCCCATGATTCTTCGGAAGAAACATATTTTGGATATTACAAAGATGATGGTTTCGTAAAAAGAAAAAAATTGGGAAGAATTGATGCAAATAATAAATGGAATGACATTTTAAAAGAATGGATTACATTATATAAAAATAAAGATATAAAACCCGGATTATCAAGTAGACATTGTGTATCAAAAGATGATGAATGGCTTTGTGAAGCATATATGGAAACGGATTATTCTACATTAACTCCAGAAGACTTTGAGCAAACTGTTAGAGATTATGTTGCATATTTAGTAAAAAATGGTGATATTAATGAATAATTTAAAAATAAATTCTTGGAAGCCATATAAAATGGATGATATATTTTCATTTACTAAAGGAAAAAGATTAACAAAAAATGATATGGTACCTGGTAAATTGAATTATCTTGGTGCTATATCAGAAAATAATGCAGTAAGGGAGTTTATTGATGCTCCTGCTCAACATTTAGGAAATTGTATTACAGTTAATTATAATGGTAGTGTTGGAGAAGCATTTTATCAATCAAAACCATTTTGGGCAACTGATGATATAAATATTCTTGAACTAAAAGACTATGAATTGAATGAAAATATCGGATTATTTCTTTGTACTGTGATAAAGAAAAATAAATTTAAATTTAGTTATGGTAGAAAATGGACATTAGAAAAAATGAAGGAAACTTTTATTTTGTTGCCTTCAAAAAATGGGAGACCAGATTATGAATATATGGATAAATATATAAGAGAGTTAAATATTAATCATATAAAAACAAAAACCAAAGCAATGGTTCCCTCTGTAAATACTTTTAATTGGGATTGGATAAAACTTTCAGATTTTTTTGAAATTAATAGATCAGAAAACATAAATTGCAATGATTTAAATGATTTTGGAGACATACCATATATTACTAGAACTAAATTAAATAATGGAGTTGAAAAAAAAGTTGATGCATCAGAATATACTCTAAATCAAGGGAATGTAATTATAATTGGAGGAGAGAGTGCCAAAGCATTTTATCAATCAAAAGCTTTTGTGACTGGGAATAATATTACAATTTTAAAATCTAATAAATTGAATAAATATAATGCCTTATTTATTACTACAATATTAAATAAGGAAACATTTAAATACTCTTACGGAAGAGCATTTAATACCAAAAATATACGTAATACATTGATAAAATTACCAATTAAAAATGGTGAACCAGATTGGGATTATATGGAGTGTTACATAAAAAGTATTCCATATTCTGATAAAATATGAAATGCAACTCTAGGTTATAAATATCTAGAGTTGCATTTTTCTTTTGGTATATCTTTATCAAAATTATTAAGATTGTCTTGTATGGATTCAGAACGCTTTTTAATTTCTTTGCAGTAATTATCTAATTTGCGAAGTTCTTTAATTTTAGGTTGAATATCATTTATTTCAGCAAGTATTTCTGATTTTTTATCTTCAGTTTTTGCTCTATGATATCGTTTCCAAAGATTTTCTCTTTTTCCCATAAGATTTTGATATTTTTCATAGTTATTTTTAGAAAATGCTTCTAAATCTTCTATAGTTTCAATTTTATTATCTACCATAAATTCTGTTTGTTTTGAATATGAATCTAGTTTTTTTATCTCTTGCCTTATAGAGTAAGACAGATATTGTTTGGGATGTTTCTTTGGGAATACTCCTAAGAGATAACAATAGTACACATATAATCCATAAATACCTTTATGCTGATTATTAGTTGTCGATAAATATTCTTGAAATATAGATTTATGAGTCATAGGTTTAAAAACAGTTTGTCTTGAGTGATATAATCGTTCAAATATACTATTTTTTGAATAATCACTACCAAATACTTTTTCAATTCTAACTTTATCACAATCATCTCTATAAATCGTTATAATCTCATTACGATAATAAATTTTATAACCTAGTAATTTCATTCTATCCATAACTTGTTTTAGAGTGACTGAATAACTAATAACATTATCTAAATCATCTTTAAGAGTTTTATAATAATCATTGTTTATTACTTTATGATTATAGGTACTTTTGTAACCAACATCTTCATCTAAAACAGAAAGCCCATATTCATCGCATAGTGAATCAGATATATTTCTTAACTTGGCTAGATTAGTACGATTGTTATTATACTTTTTACCAGTCTTAAACGAAACAGAGTTGATTATAAAGTGATTGTGTATATGATTAGTATTTTGATGAGTAGCAACAACCACTTCATAATCTTTAAACATTTCACTAACAAACTTAACTCCTATCTCGTGAGCAATATCTGGAGTGACTTCTCCCTCCTTAAATGACTGATATCCATGATAAGCAAGAACACCATCATTTTTACGATAATAGTCTTTGGTATCTTTTATATCATCAAAGGGATTATCTTCGGAGCAATTTAAACAACTTACATAACATAATTTTTCTTTTTTGAAATCATAATCTTTTTTACCTTCTAAAAAGTCATAATCAACTTTACCATAATCTTTATTGGTAGTCTTTTCTGGATTAATAATATAATTAATAGATTGCTTTAAATTATTCTTAATAGACCAAATTGATGTTGTAGCCATAGTCAAGATTTAGCCTTTCTTTTTTAGTGGTGGGAGTAAAGCCACGTTGCTCGCTTATAAACAACATCATACATATATCATTTCTTTCAAGATAATTTCTTCTGCACAATCTTTATAATTATTCATTAATTTAACCCATTCAATTTGATTGATTTCTTTATTTTTTTCAGATATTTTATCATCACTTTTTCTATAATTATCCATCAAAGTTTTTAATCTTTCTTCGCATTCATTACTGACTGAAACAAGATGATTAGTTAGTTCATCTTGCATAAGAAGAGTCGTGTATAAACCTTTATTGTGTTCTTTTAAATACTTTAATCTCAAATATCCATACTTGTTAATTTTTTCATAATTTTGATTTTTAATAGTTAGATTTGGTAATAAATAATATCCAACTTTTATATAATTTAATTCCATTTTTCATCTCTCTCTTTCTTTGTTTTTAATATTTTTTTCATAGAAATCTACTAATCTATTTTTAGAATTGTATTTAAAATATCCTATATCGTTATTCTTATCTACAAGTTTTATAGTAAATCTATCTAGTAAATATAGATTAACTTCATCTGTGTTAAATTGCTGTTTTAGATAGGCAAGAACTTTAAATTGTTCTATGGTATCTACTTGATTTTGATAATATTTTCTTTGTTAAGAAGTCGCATAATCATTAACTCCTTCTAAAACTTTTTCTTTTGGCTTATTAGGATTGTAGGTTACGATTCCATATTTTGTATCATCTTTAATAATAGGTGATTTTGTTGTACTTTTATTAGATGATATAGGTAACATTCTTATAATTTTTTCATCTTTTTTAGGTATAAATTCACCAATAATATTGCCAGTTTCTTCATCAACTTTCTCATATATTTGATAAAATTTTGTTTCATAATACTCATTTAATCTATCTAAATATTCTTGTACTTGACTATCAGTTATATTACCAGTGCCTAAAATAAATTCTTCTTTTCCATTTATTTCTACTGGCACAAGTACATCTAAAATACCATTACCAAATAATTTGGTTAGCATATCTATGAAACTTCTTCTAAAGTTAATTTTTTTCATATGAAGTTCATTATTACTGTCTTTGGTTATAATAACTGATTCAACTAATTTAGATATAAATTCTTGTTTTTCTTCTTTTGATTTACTTTCCCAAGTATTTTTAACAACACTATTTAAAGTATCAAGTCTTATCATAGTTTCTCGTTCAATATCACGATCTGCCATCAGTTTTTGTGGTGAAAAAGTCATATTATCTAAATCAAGACTTTCATTTTTCTTTTGTTCTAAAATTTCTATTTTTTCTTCAATAAGTTTATAATCTTCTGAAAAATCTTCCATTTCTACAATACCGCTCATATATGCTTTTTTAATGCGTTCTTTCTGTTTTTCTAAAGATTTAATCTCTTTATCTATATCATCAGTTTTTGTTGGTTTATGGTCTGCTAAAATAGGCAAAAAATACTTTTTAACTGCCATATCATACTCAACCATGTCATAAATAAAACTTGATAATAATTCTTCAATCCTATCTTCACGATAGTTAATGTGACACTTCTCACAAGTATAATACATATACTTTCTTTTTTTGCCACCAGAACCTTTACATTTCATAATTCTATGGCAATTAGGACACTCTAATTTTTGAAAAAATAAGTAAACTCTATCTCTAGTATAGGATCTTTGATTCTTTTCTTTTTGATGTTGGCATTCTTCCCATACTGCACGAGATATAATAGGTTCTACTACATTCATATAAACAACAGGCTCAATTTGTTTATTTTTCGCAATTCTCTTAAATTGTTCATAATCACCCATATAAATTTTGTTATCAATAATCTTTTGAATTGTTGTATCTTTCCATTTCTTTGGTTTTAAAAGTTCTTCTTCATTGAAAATATTAGATATTTGTTGAAAACTTTTTCCTTCTAAATACATTTTAAATATTCTTTCAATTACTGGTTTTGTAGTTTCATCAATAATTGTTTTCTTATTACCATCTTTTTTATAGCCAAGTGCTAAAACTCCTGGCAAGTGTCCTGACTTAATGGCTCCATTTAAGCCAAATTTCGTTCTTTCTGATACGATTTCGATTTCTAGTTGTGATAGAACTGTAAGCATTCTTACAAAGAATCTACCATTAGCAGTAGATGTATTAACATCATCTCTGTCACATACTAGGAAACAGTTATATTGCTCAAGTACCGATATAAGTTCTTCTAAATCGCGAACTGAACGAGTAACTCTATCTAGTTTATAAGCCACAATATAGTTGATTTTACCTTTCTTCATATCAGATAACATTTCTTGAAATGCAGGTCTATGTTCCATATCTTTTGCACTTATTCCTGCATCCTCATAAACTTTAAATACTTCATATCCTTTAAATGCACAGAGTTGTAAAAGTTTTTCCTTTTGTTCTCCTAAAGAAAATCCTTCTCGTGCCTGATCCTCTGTGCTGACACGAATATAAACTGCTGCGATACTCCTTTCATTATCCATAATTATCATTTCTCCTTTCTTTTTTGGAATAGTGAAAGGCACCAAAAAAGGTGTCACATAACAAGGACACCTAGAATATATTGATTTTTACACGACAAAATAAATCAATATAGTGGGAGTATAAACTCACCAATTAATGCCTTGCTATGTACTCTGATAATTCAGACAATGGGATTTTCTTTTTTAGATTCCCTATGTAAAAATGTTTCTGTTCATTGAAGAATAAGTATAACTTATTATCAATAATAACTTTGTGTGGCTCCACGTATGCTAAATTTGTGTGTTCCACAATTCGTAAGTAACCTTCTATGATTTCATAGGATAGGTTATTAAATTTGCAAGACCATTTAATTTTGTCTTTGAGTTCATCACTCATATTGATTTTCTTTTTTTCGATTTTAATCATAACACATCACACCTTTCTTGACTAGACTAATTTAGTCGACAAAAAAATCAATCATATTTCAGATTGATTTAATCATTAACGTCACTTGGTGCGACGATTTTACCTTTTGGAGCGAATCACATACAAGTTACGAACTTTGTTCTCTTTCTATAAATATTATATATGAATTGTTATTAAATTTCAATGGGAGTATATGAATTATTTTGCATTTATAGTATAATTTAATAGAGCAAAAACTTTAGG
>CATLHA010000011.1 GCA_949948745.1 uncultured Caryophanales bacterium | reverse complement strand
AAGAGCGATAGTAGATGCATATGAAGCAGAAATTATTGAAAGGAACATAGAGGAATATTCAAGAGAATATGAGATAAAAAAAGCAACAGAGAAAGCAACAAAGAAAGCAACAAAAAAAGCATTAAAAGAAGGAAGACAGGAAGGAATCCAACAATCAAAAATAGAAATGGCAAAAGAATTCTTAAAAAATGGCGTTTCAAAAAAAATCGTTGTAAAGTCTACTGGATTAGCAGAAGATGAAATAGAAAAATTATTATAAAAATCGAGATTTCCTCAAAGAATAATCACACCATATGAGAAGTCCTAAAAAGTAAAAAAACAGACTAGATTTATAGTTTGGCTTTTCTATTGAAAAATCAAGCATATTATCTTATAATTGATATATAAAATAGGGTGATTTGATGGAAATAGTAAATGGCGTTTTAGAAGGTATTACAATGAAGGATATTGTAAATAATAAAGTAATTATCCCAGAAAGTGTAACAAAAATAGGTGATTATGCTTTTAATGGTTTTCCGGGAATTTATGAAGTTGTGATTCCAAGCACTGTAGAAGAAATTGGAGTTAAGTGTTTTCACAATTGCTATGATTTAAAAAAGATTATTCTACCACCAAAGCTAAAAGAAATTAAAGAAGGAATGTTTGATGGTTGTACTAATCTAGAAGAAATCAGTATACCAGACGGAGTAGAGATAATAGGGGAAGTTGCATTTCAAAAATGTAATCTAAAAAAAATAAAACTACCATCAAAATTAAAAAAAATTGAAGAATACGCCTTTTCTACTTGTACCAAATTAGAAGAAGTGACTATTCCAGAAGGAGTTACCAAAATTCGTGTAGGTGCCTTCTGCCAATGTTATAAATTAAAAAAAGTTCAACTACCAAGCACATTAGAATCATTAGAGAGTGCCGCTTTTTACTTAAACTCATTAGAAGAAGTTGACATTCCAGAGGGCATACAAGTTCTTTCTGATTATTTATTTCGCGGTTGTAATTTAAAAAAAGTAAAAATTCCAGAAAGTGTTCACACAATTAGGACAGGTGTTTTTTCTGAACAAATATTAGAAGAAATTGATTTGCCATCCAAATTATCATATATTGATCAAGGTGCTTTTGGATCGGCAGAAAGTTTAAAAAGAATAAATACAGTTTGGGGTTCCTATGAGATAAAAAGACCTCTTCCAAATAGAAAAATAAATGTAAGTAAGATATATGCCTATTTATATGCCAAACATTTAGTAAAAGATAACTATGGTTTTTTAGACATGTCAGAAAATCGGTATATTAATGATTTATTAGAAGATGAACACTGTAGAAAAAAACTGGATATATTTAAAAATTTATTTTACAAAATGAGAAAATCCTACGATGTTCCTTTAGTAGTTGCATTAAGAGTAGGAGATAAAAAAGAATTTTCTTTAAAAATATGGAATGAAGTAAAAGATGCATTTCCAAATAAATATAGTGAAACAATGCAAACAGCACTGATTCGAATGATTGAGATCTTTGGAATATTTGAAAAAGATGAAAAGCAAATGAAGAGAATTCATGATTTTCTAAACTTATTTAGTATAGAGAATTATACCATGGATCAAGAAGAATATAATAGTATATTAAGTCAAGATAAAGAAAGAAGAAATGAAATTGAAAAATATTTTGAGAAATGTAAAATTAAAGCATATTGCATAAGTAATGAAAACTACTATGATGATTACAAAAAAGAGTATGAACCATACTTACCAAGTGATAGAATTTCTATGGAACAATATAAAAGAATCAAAAAGCTTTCTGGGACTTATGGAAAGAGATTAAATGATTTTGTAAGAGATAATTATACATTAAAAGAAATAGACGGGTATCGAGTAAAAAAAGAATTTTTAGAAGATAAAGATATAAAATCGTATCTTTTTAATACAGATGTTTTTGGAAAGATAAATTATGCAAGCATTCATAGAATATTTGATGGACAGCCTTTAGAATATAACAAAGATTTTTATGAATTTCTCATAGAAAATATTCCATTCATTATAGAAAACGAAACACTAGAGTCTAATATACGAACGATAGCAAAAAAATTTCCACTGATTCAAAAATATTATTTAAAACATTCTGGAACCATTATTCCATCTTTAGCACAGGTAATAGACTATATTAATGATGAGCCATTATTATATGAAAATGGAAATGAAGATTTTATGAGAGAGGCAAAAATAGCCGGAGTTAAAGAACAGGATACTTTTGATTTTTATCAAGAAATTTATAACAAAAATAAAACAAGACAGATGTCTTCCTTAGTAAAAAGAAGTAATGTTTTCGAAATTGATGGATATACAATTAAAGCAGAACTTTTAAGAAGAGATGATCCTCTAGCGATATTCGTAGGAGAGAATAATTATACAAATTGCTGTCAGGTATATGGCGGAATGGGACAAAATTGTATGGCTCATGCGACTAATAGCTCGGATGGTGGTATTTTTGTAACGAAACTTCTAAAAGATGGAGAATGGATTTTACTTACGGAATCTTGGGACTGGCAAAATAACAATTTATACTGTCATGACAACATTGAAGGAACAGAATATTTAAGGAAAGGACCAGAGAGTTTAAGAAGGGCTGTTGCTGAAGCTTTCAGGCTAGATGGAGAACTAATTATTGAAAAAAGCAAAACAGAAATAGAGGCTTATATAGAAGAAAGGCAAAAAAGAATTCAAAAATCATTGTTAGGAAATAGGAAAGAAGAATTAGACAAGTTAAGAAACTTAGAGGAAACACAAGTAGTAAAATTGGTAACCAGTGGGGAAGGATATGATGATCTAGGAGTTTCGGAATTTTTCAAACAGTCATTTTATGCAAATCATGAACAATTTATTCATGGACAAAAATTCACTTTAGAAAATTTTCAACCATTAAATTATAATTCGAGTGCTCCATTCTTTGATTCCAATCATAGTGCATATTCTGATGCTAAGGAAAAACAATATATTATGGCAGGGAGTTTAGAGAATTTGGTTTTATCCCGTAAAGAGAAACTAGAACCAATCTACCGAGATGAAAGACAAGTCTCACTAGAGGATGGAGGCAACATACAAGAAAAAGTGGCTGAAAAAATAAGAAAAATAGAACAATCAGTTTATCCATCTGAAATGTTCAGCCATCAGGATAATAGCTTAGCTTCTTATGAAGGTGATAATATCTATATTGGAGAAGATTGGTATTTAATTTACGAGGAAAAAGAAAATAATTCTATTTATATTTCAGACCTTGCGAGAACCAAACCTGACTTAGAAGATGAACAAGGAAACCAAATGCAAGAAATGATGAATATTATTTATGAGTTAGTAAAAAAATATAATCAAGTAGAAGCAGACTTGAAAGAAGATACCTCTTATATATTATATCTTTTAAATAAACGTTTAGGCTATATTGAGCAAATTGGAGATGATATCAGTTATCCATTTGATGATGAAGATGATACAAGAGTCATATCACCAGAAGAACAAAATAAGATACTTAAAAACATAAAAAATATCAAATCTGCAAAAAATCCAGAACTTCGGATGCATAAAGTTACATTTAAAAAAGGAAAAAAGTTAATGAAGGAAGAGGAAACTAGCAAAAAACATCCTTAATAAGAAATATTATCCATATAAAAACCAGGCTAAATAGTTAGCTTGGTTTTTTAACTAAAAAATTAGAAAATACATACTTTTAAAATTCGTTCTGTATTCTTAAAATTATATTTTGCTACTTCTTTTAATTTTTCTTCTCCATATTTTTCTACAATTTCTTCTCCAACAGAATCTACATTACTTCCAGCACCCTTTGGAAGAGGAATATGTAGAGAATCAGAAAGTTTATCAAACTCTTTAATAAAAATATAGCGACTAATAATAGAAGAGCAAGCAACTGCTAAGTTTTTATCTTCTGCTTTTGTCATAAAAGTAATTCCTCTTTGAATTTGAGTGGAATCTTTAATATATTCGTAATATCTAGCTTCTTTTGCAAATTCATCTACAATAATATAATCATATGGTTCTTTTACTTCTTGAACCAATTGATATAAAACTTTATTATGTAAGATAGCTTTAATTTTATTCATATTATGATCATTTCCATGTTTTTCGTTATATTCTTTATTATTTAGTATGATACTACGATACTGAATTCTTTTGGCAATTTCAGGAGCAATTTTTAAAATCGTATCATCATTAATCTTTTTAGAGTCACGAATTCCTAACTTTTCTAAGAACTCTACATCTTCCTTTTTTACAAAACTAGCAGTAACGACAATAGGCCCGAAATAATCTCCAGTACCAACTTCATCGGAACCAATTGAAGAACAATTATGATATTTTGTTTCTTTCTCTTTTTCTTCTTCTTGATTAATAGCAGATTGTCCATCCATTTCTAGCCACATGGTACTATCAACATCTGCACTAACTCCTTGAAACATGATTTTTCCACTTTCGTACATTGTAATTACTGTATCTTCATCCTGTGCCTGAAAAACAACATAAGGAATTACTTTATCACGTTTTTTATCCTCATAGTATTTAATCATTTTTTTTCTCGTTTCTTCACTAACTTTAATTACACAATTCACAGATATCACCCTTTTTCTAAATTCTAGTCTTATTATACAGAAAAAACTTCCTTTTTACAATTTATTTCATAAGATTTTACTAGTTTCCTAGGATTGTAAAAATAGAATAATTACGATATAATTGTAATAGAAAATACGGTGATTATATGAAAATTAAAAATGGCATTTTAGAAGAAATTAATATGGAAGATATCAAAGAACATAAAGTAGTGATTCCAGATGGAGTAAGTGAAATTGGAACCCATGCTTTTTATGGTAATTTTGCTTTGAATGATATTTATCAAATATATGAAATCATTTTACCTGATAGTATTAAAAAAATTAGTCATGATGCGTTTAGGGATTGTTATAGTTTAAAAAGAATAAAATTACCTAAAGATTTAAAAACAATTCCAGAACGGGCTTTTCAAAATTGTCATAGACTAGAAGAAGTAATTCTACCTGAAGGATTAGAAAAAATTGATAGTTATGCATTTGATGAATGTCATCAATTAACAAAAATAAATTTACCAAATAGTATTACGGAAATCGAAGATGGCGCGTTTTCGAATTGTAAACATCTAGAAAATATAGAAATTCCTGAAAAATTAGAAAAAATTAATGATGATGTCTTTCAAAAATGCCCTATTAAAAAAATAGTTTTACCATCTAGTATTAGAATAGTTGGAGATTATGCATTCGACTACAAAAAAGCAGAAGAAATTACTTTACCATCTAATTTATCCGATTTTTCTTATCTTTCTGGTAAAATAAATAATTTGAGAAAAATAAATACAGAGTGGGGCAGCTATGAAATTCCTGAGTCGCATCTAATTGATGGACGTGAAATAATAGATATCTATCTATTTTTATATGCCAATCATCTAGTAAAAGAAAAATACACTTCCTTAGAAGATATGAAAAAAAATAAATTTATTAAAGAGATTCTTTTAAACAATGGAGGAAGACTGGATGTATTTAAGGATATTTTCTATAAGACTAGGAAGTCATATGATGTACCAAGAGAAATATTAGAGCAATTAAGCAGAATAAAAAAGCCAAAAGAGTTTTCTTATTCTGTTTGGAATCGAATAAAAAACGCATTTCCATATGAGAATAATTATTCAATGCGGATAGCACTTGCAAGAATCATTGAAGTATTTGGATTATTTAAAAAGGATAAAAATCAAGAAAAAAGAATTCAAACCTTTTTAAATTTATTTGATTTACAAAATTATATATTACTAGGATATGAATACCAAGAATTAATAGAAGGTAAGAAAGAATTAGCAAAATATTTTGAAAAAACAGATATTCAGTGGTTTAAATTGAATAAATTATCTCTATCAGAGGAAACACCTGAAGAATTCTACCTTTATCTATCCGGAAGAATTTCTCTAGAAAAAAGAAGAAAAATAAAAAAATTATCTGGAACTTTTGGAAAAAAAATAAACGATTATATTAATCAAAATTATAATTTAGAAACCGAAGAAATATATCAAGTCAAAAAAGAATATTTGAATGACAGATTTTTAAAAAATCTTCTTTTTCAAAGTGATTTTTTTGGTAAATTAAATCAGCAAAGTATGCATAGAATGTTCGATGAACAACTAAGACTTTATAATGAAGATTTTTATAATTTTTTTATAGAAAATTTACCTTTTATTTTAGATTCCATAAATTTACAATCTCATATGAAGACGATTGAGAGAAAGTTTCCAGCAATTAAGAAATTTTACTTACGGCATTCTGGAATAGAAAAAATAACCCTTGTGCAAGCTATGGATTATATTAATAATGATAAACTAATTTTCGACAAAGGAAATTTTGAATTCATGGACGAAGCAAAGAAAGCAGGGGTAAATGATCAAGAAACTTTTGATTTTTATCAAACCATATACAACAGAAACAAAACAAGGCAAATGTCCTCTTTAATAAAAAGAAGTAATGTTTTCGAAATTGATGGTTTTATGATAAAAGCAGAATTACTAAGAAAAGATGATGGATTTTCTATTCTAGTAGGAGAAACCAATTATACCAACTGCTGCCAAATATTTAATGGAGTAGGACATAATTGTATGGCCCATGCCACTGGTAGTGACGATGGTGGAATTTTTGTAACAAAACTTTTAAAAGATGGAGAATGGATTTTACTTACTGAATCTTGGGACTGGCAAAATAACAATTTATATTGCCATGATAATATTGAAGGAACGGAATATTTAAAGACACATCCAGAATTGAAAAAAGTTGTCGCAAAAGCTTTTAAACTAGATGCAGAAACTATAATAGAAAAAAGTAAAACAGAAGTAGCATCTTACATCAAAGAGAGAAAAAGAAGAATAGAAAAATCTCTTGTTTATGATAAAGAAAAAGAGCTAAAAAAATTAGATGAACTTGCGAAAAGACAGGTAATAAAAGTAGTAACAAGTGGCTTTGGATATGATGATTTAGGACTTGATAAAATTTTTAATCAATCTTTTTATGCAGATGAAGAAAGATTTATCCATGGAGAAAGATTTACTTTATCAAACTTTCAGCCAGTAGAATATGATTCATCTAAACCATATTTTGATCCAAATCGTAGTGCGTATTCAGATGCAAAGTCACTACAATACATTCTGGCGGGAAGTTTAGAGGATTTAGTCTTATCAAAAGAAAAAATAGAACCAATCTATCGAGATGAAAGAAAAGTTATTCTAGAAGAAGAAAATATTAGAGATTATACAGTGGAAAAAATAGTGTCAATCGAAGATAAAGCTTACCCAGAAGAAATGAAAGTCCATGGAAACGAAAATAAGCATGATTTTTCTAAAGCAAATGTATATATAGGGGAAGACTGGTATTTGATATATGAAATAAGAGAGTATGATCACTCAATATATATTTCAGATTTAGCAAGAGTAGAACCTACTTTAGAGGATGAAAGAGGAAAGCAATTACAAGAAATCATGAGTGTAATTCGTTATCTAGTTAACAATTATGACAAAGTAAAAGCAGACTTGAAGGAAGATACTTCCTATATTTTATACCTTACGAATAAGCATTTAGGCTACATTGAACAAATTGGAGAGGATGTCAGTTATCCATTTGATAATGAGCACGATAAAAGAGTGATATCAGAAGAAGAACAACAAGAAATATTAAAAAATTACAAAAAACAAGAACAGAAAAATAGTCTGATAATGCATAATATAGCCTTTAGGAAAAACAAAAAGTTAGAAATAGATTCAGAAAAAATATCAAAAAAATAGCAGGTGAGTAAATGGAAATAGTAGATAATATTTTAAAAAAAGTGGAAGAGAGCGATATTGTAAATGGACAGGTGGTAATACCTGAAGGTGTCAGTATTATTGGAATTCTTGCCTTTCAAAAATTAGATAAAATGACTAGTGTCATTCTTCCAAAAAGTCTAAGGACGATTGAAGAACTTGCTTTCGCAGAATGTACAAGTTTAAAAGAAGTTAATTTAAACGAAGGATTAGCGACGATTAAATATGCAGCTTTTTCAAACTGTACATCATTAAGAAAAGTGAAAATGACTGATAGTGTATTATCAATGGAAGGAAACACTTTTCGCGGTTGTGGCAATTTAGAAGAAGCTCGTCTTTCTGAAAACTTAAGTACAATTGATACTTATACATTTCATGAATGTAGAAAATTAACTACAATCAATTTTCCAAAAGCATTAGAAAGGATAGAAGAAGGAGCATTTGCAGGATGCAGTGCACTAAAAGAAGTGAAATTATCTGAAAATGTGACATCTATTGAAAAAGGAGCGTTTTCTGATTGTACAAACCTAACTAGGATAGAAATTTCAAACCGTTTAGAAAGAATAGGAGAGGAGGCATTTTTTAATTGTGCCTCTTTAATAGAAGCCAATTTAAAAGAAGGAATAAAAAGTATTGGATCTTCTACTTTTGCAAAATGTACAAATTTAGAAAGCGTTTCCTTTCCCAAAACATTACAAAGAATTGAAAAATATGCCTTTTTTAACTCTGGTTTAAAGAATGTCGATTTAAAAGATAACATTAAAGCAATAGAACAACTTGCTTTTAACAGATGTAATAGTTTAAAAACAATCACTATTCCAATTACTTTGTCTACAATAGGAAAAGATGTTTTTAATGAATGTAAACATTTAGAAAAATTAATAATTCGTGGTAGACAAGGAGAAGCTACAAGCATTGACATGAAAGAAGAAAGTTATTATGGAATCACCAAAGAAATTATAACAAATTACCTATATGCATATGCAAACAGCATATTAAAAGAAAAATATGAAAACAAGAGGGAAATGCTATCCAATAAGAATCTTTCAGATATTTGTTTTGGTAGAGAAATGTATTCAGAAGACTTTTTAGAAAAGTTCAGAAATGTATTTTATAAAACAAGAAAAAATTATGATATTCCTAGCTATCTATTATATTTTTTAAAAATAGAAACCACAAAAGATTTTTCTTATTCTGCATGGAATGAAATAAAAGATGCTTTTATTTGGAGAGATAACGAGCCATTAGCAAAGTCACTTGCCGAAATGATAGAAGTTTTTGGGTTATTTAAAAAGGATAAAAATACAAGAAAAAGAATTGAAGATTTTAAAGATTTCTTTATCGAAGAATCTTACGACATTCCAGAAAGCGAATTTTCAAAAGAACTTTATGAAGATAGTGATGAGGCAAAAAACTTTTACGACAAAAAGACAAGGACAATTTATCTATTAGATAATAACGTGCAAATACCAGAAGAATTTGAAATGTATTTGACTAACAAATTAACAGAAAAGGTGAGAAAAAGAATAAAAAAAATAAGTGGTAATTACGGAAAAAGATTGAATGACTTTATTACGGAAAATTATCATGAAAATCAGGAGGTTGTATATGAGTTAAAAGAATGTGATTCTAAAAAAGAAAAAATCTTAGGATATCTTTTTCAAAAGAATTTTTCTAATCACGTAAATGCAAATTTTCTTCATCAAGTATTTGATGGATGTATCGCTCCTTTTGATTCGGATTTTTATAATTTCTTTATGAATCATTTGGATTTTATTTTGGCAAATAAGAAAGTACAATCCCAAATGAAAGAGATTCAAAAACAATTCCCGCAAATTAAAAGTTATTATCTAGTTCAATCTGGTACTACAGAAATCACTTTAAAACAAGCTCTAGATTACGTTAAAGAAAGAAATTTAGAATATCAGGATGGAAACTATGAATTCCAAAAGGGGGCCAAAATTGCGGGTGTTACAGATCAAGAACGATTTGATTTCTATCAAGAGTTATTAAGACAAAATGAAAAAAGAAAAAAGTCTTCTTTAGTGAAACGAAGCAATATTTATGAAATTGATGGATATATCCTAAAAGCAGAACTTTTAAGAAAAGATGATCCTTTTACGATGTTGGTAGGAGAAACCAATTATACCAATTGCTGTCAAAGATATCATGGAATGGGACATAATTGTATGGCTCATGCTGTAGGTAGTGATGACGGCGGTATCTTTGTCGTAAGACTCCTAAAAGATGGAGAGTGGATGTTATTAACAGAATCTTGGGATTGGCAAAACAATAACCTATATTGTCATGACAACATTGAAGGAACTACTTATTTAAAAGAAGGACCAGAAAAATTACGAAAAGTAGTCGCAGAAGTTTTTAGAAAAGATGCAGAATCTATCATAGAAAAAAGTAAGCAAGAAGTAAAAAAATATATTGAAGAAAGAAGAAAGCAATTAGAAAGATCTTTTGGACCAGAAAAAGAAACTGAATTGGCAAGATTAAAAGACTTAGAAGAAAGAGAAGTAATCAAAGTAGTAACAAGTGGTACTGGTTATGATGATTTAGGTTTAAAAAAATATTTTAACTCTTCTATTTCTGTTGGTGGAAGCCAATTGCTAGAAGGAAAGATATTTACTTTAAAAAATTTTCAGCCAGTAAATTATAACTCGACAAAACCTTATTTTGATTCTAACTATCTTTCTTACTCAGATGCGAATGAAACACAATATATCTTAGCGGGAAGTTTGGAAGACTTGGTGTTAGAGCGGCAAGAAGAATTAGAACCAATTTATCGAGATGAAAGAAGAATTGTTTTAGAAAGTAAAAATAATATAAGAAACCATACAGTAAAAAAAGTAAAGGATATAGAATTAGCTGTATTGAAAGGAAAAATGAAAAGCTATCTAGAAAATAAAAAAGAATATTTAAAAGATAGTCATATTTATTATGGTGAAGATTGGTATTTAATCTATCAAGAAGGAGAAGATAATACGATTTTTATTTCTGAGTTAGCGAAAGTTACACCATCCATAGAAGATGAACGAGGAATTCAAAACCAAGAAATCATGGGGGTAATCTATGATTTAATAAGAAAATATGATATGATACAAGCGGATTTACCAGAAGACGTTATCTATCAATTATACTTAATAAATAAACATTTAAATTACATTGAACAAGTTGGTGAAGATATTAGTTATTCCTTAGATGATAGAAATTTTACCAAAGTAGTATCTAAAGAAGAACAAGAGGAAATATTGAAAAAGCAAGAAAAATTAGTAAACTCAAATCAATTAATGCATAGAGTAACATTCAAAAAAGGAAAAATGTTTGTAAAAGAGCAATTACAAGAAGAAATTCCTAATAGAAAATAGAAAAAATTAAATTTATAATTATCTTTAGTTATTTATCATAAAAGCTTTATATATAGAAATTTTACTATTACTTTACATACTTTCTTGATTTATATATATAAAGTAGTGAATTTTCTTTGACAAAATAGATAAAATGTAGTAATATATCAAACAAAAAAATTAATAAGAAGTGAAAAATTAACAAAGGAGAGTTTGGAGAGTTGTATATGAAAAAAATAGGAAATATGAAAAAAATATGTATAATGATTCTTTGTACCTTAATTTTAGGAAGTACTATTTTAATAAGTGCAATACACTACTTTGATCAAATAAAATCATATAAAAAAGTAACAACAGAAAAATATGATGTGCTTTCTTATAATGTTAATGAGAGTCAGGATGTAGTTTATCTATCTGATATCGAATATATAGCGAGTCAATCTTATGCAAAATATGATAAAATTCGATACGATGAAGTAAATGGTGGAGGACAAATTACTGTCAAAATTGAAAATGGTGCCTTTGCTTTTAAAAAGGGAATTTGGGCCCATGCTAATTCACAGGTTACTTATGATATTAGTGACTATGATTATAGATATTTTACGGCATTTATAGGATTAAATACGACATCTGCAGCAGGTGATGGGGTAAGATTTTATATCTTTACATCAGAGGATGGAAAAAATTGGGGAGAGGCAAAATATGAGGAAGTAAAACGTCCAAAAGACGAAGCAACTCATGTGGAAATTGAGCTTGAGGATGCTAATTATATTCGATTAATCGCTAACCAAATTGGAAATAATGCGTCTGACCATTCAGTTTATGCAGATGCTAAGTTAGTAAATGATATTACTGAAGGTGAATCTGTTTTTAAAACAGTAGAAGAATATGATAGTCTTATTAAATCTCAATATAATGGACAATCTGATCTAACAGGAGAAATAGAATTTAATTTATTAAAAAGACAACTAATAAGCAATGTTGGTAAATTTACAATCAATTCTTTTTATAATGAAAATGATGACAATAAGGAAATGCTTGATTGGTTAATGAATAATCAAAAAGCCCTTAAATATTACATCTTAGGCGGTAAGCCTGCAGGTAATAATTATTATAAATCTTTAACAGAATTCTCAAGATTATATAGAAATTATAAAAAAGACTTTATTAATACAGATGTTACAAAATACGGTACAGTTCTTGGAGATTTATATTTAAGAATGGCAACATCGTTATCATTGACTCATGCAGGAGTTGTTGGACTATGGATGAATAATGCTTCGACTCCAGAAAATCAATCAGATTCTGTTAGAAGATATGCTATTATTAAATATATGCATCAAAATAATCTATTTGAAGGCCCAGATGGGATGGATTATAACACATGGTTTGAAAATTATACTGTAGAAGAAATGCGTTATGTTATGGCAAATAATATCGATGATCAATCAATGCTATGGTTAAATGCATATGTTAGAGAGTTAATAAAAAAAGAAGGCAGTGCCCGTTTATGGCCACATAGATATATATCATATGTATGGCCAAACTATGCAAATCCTGTTTATTATGCAGAAGAAAATAAAGATTATTTTAATGAATTATTCTCTGTTCCTGATGAAGAACATGAAGGACAAAGAATAGGATTATGGGATGTAGTTTATACAATTCCAGGTGGAGTGGACGTTCCAGAATATAAATTGCAAATACCAAGAGGTACATCAGATAATAAAATTTATAAAGTATGGATGAACATGCGAAATAAATTCGGTACAGGTGCTGTTTGTGGAGGTATTTCTAAAACAGGGTCTAATATTAGAGGAGTTCTTGGTCTTCCTGATGCAGTTGTTGGACAACCAGGACATGCAGCTCATATAAATTACTTTCAAAATAGTAAAGGCGAAGGATACTGGGGTATTGATAATGACGTTAGTGGATGGGCATACACAGGATCATCAGGACTTTTAGGATGGGCAAATGGACCTTATGCTAGTGGATATACTGGAACATATATACCTTTAGCCCAAGAAGTTATTAATCATGAAGATATATATGAACAAAGTCAAAAGTTTGTGTATCTTGCAGATTCATATACAGATTTAGTGAAAAAAGAAGAAATGTATAGAAAAGCATTAGAAGTTCAACCTTTAAATCTAAATGCATGGTATGGATTAATATTAACTTATAATAATTCTAATAATAAAACAGAAGAGCAATATTTTGAACTTGCTAAAGAAATTGCAGAAGCATTAAAATATTATCCTTTGCCAATGTATCAAATGACTAATCAAATGAAACCTAAATTAACAAGTCAACAAGAATCATATAAATTTACCTTATTACAAACAAGAATTTTAAAAGAGGCAAGTAGCATTCCTAATAATTCAACAGCAGTTCTACAACCAAGTATTACTAAATTAATGGCAAATTTCCTATTAGGACAAATGGATACTACTATTGCTACATTCTCGTTCGATGGAGAAGATGCGGGAAAAATAGCTTTATCAAGTAGATTTGATGGAAATGGTGTTCGTTGGGATTACAGTATAGATGGTAAAAAAACATGGAAAGAAGTATCATTTTCTGCTGAAGAATCACATAAATGGCAATTAACACCTGAAGAAATAGATTCTATTACCTCTGAAAATGATTTATATATTCACATCGTTGGAGTTAATTATAATGAAGAAAATTTATATAAAATAGATATATTAGAATCAGAAGGACTTCCAGCTACCTTGTTTGCAAATGATTTAGAAAATAAAGTATTAGGAGCTGTTGATTCTGTACAATGGAAATATGAAGAAACTGATGCATGGAAATATTATAAAGATTCTGTTCCTGAACTAAAGGGTAATAAAACTTTGATATTAAGAAGAGGTGCAACAGGAACACATCTTGCGTCAAATACTAGTACAACATATACATTTACAGAAGATGTAATTGATAACAAGCGAAAATATATTCCAGTATCGCATTTATCTTTGCATGCCTTTTCAACAGAAGCGGCTAGTCATCAAGGAAATGCTTTATTTGCACTAGATGGAAATTATAATACACGATGGCATTCTGATTGGAATGGTGGAGATAAAGAACGCTATATTACTGTTAAGTTAGACCAACCATATAATATATCAGCTGTTGAATTTGTACCAGCAGCTGGTGGTAATGGTAAAATTTATGATGGTACTATTTGGGGAAGTATGGATGGAGAAAATTGGTTTATACTTTCTGAAAAAAAAGGATTAACTTATACGAATGCAGCTACAACAGTAGCACAAGCAATTGCTAATATTAAGAGCTTTGATGTAGACGCTCCACAAAAGGTTCAATATGTTAAAATTGTTGCTGATAGAACTAATGGTAACTGGATTACTGCTAGAGCATTTAATTTCTATGAAGATACAACAATAAAAAATATTGCATCCTTCTCATTCGATGGTACAAAAGCTGGTATGATATCGCTATATGATGAATTTAAAAATGTAAACTGGAAATATAGTATTGATGGTGGCGATACATGGCAATCAGGAAACGAAAATAATCATCAGTTAACACAAGAAGAAATTGAAAAAATTGACAATATTAATATGATTAAAATTAAACTAGATAATGATGAATCTGAATATATGATTAATATCAAAAAGTTTGACACACCGGAAAAGGGATATTTAAACGACTTTGAAAATAGACCAATTAATCAACCAAATATTGAAAATCTTGAATGGAAAATTTCAGGTGAAAAAGAGTGGCATTCTTATAGTGATAATGAACCTAATGTCGTTGGAAACAAAACCTTATTAGTAAGAAGAAAGGCAGCTGGAATTTCAGCAGCAAGTGACCCAATTCAATATGAATTTACAGAGGATAATCAAGAAGATAATGAAACATATATTCCTATTAAGCATTTGAGTATTCATGGGTTTTCAACACAATCTAAGGATGGAAACAGACCATATTATGCACCTAATGCAATTGATGGTAACATCAATACACAGTGGCATACAGATTTTAGAATAGCAGATAAAAATGCTTATATTGCGATTAAATTAGATGAGCCTAGATTTATTTCAGGTATTGATTATTTTCATATGGATGCAGAAAAAGAGTCTTATGGATACATGAAAAATGCTATTATTTCTGTTAGCGAAGATGGAGAAAATTGGACCGAAGTTGCAAGTGTACAAAATCTTCCGCAAGAGGATTTATTTAAGCACATTAGTTTTAATAATTCAGTATATGGACAATATGTAAAAATCGCAATTGAGTCTCATGACAACATTTTTGCAACGGCTGCAATGATTAATATTTATGAAGATTTGACTAAAATTACTACAAATGAGCCTCGAGTAGAAATTACTTATTCTACTACTGATCTAACTAATCAAGACGTAGTTGCTACTTTATCAAGCGAAGATGATATTGAAATTACTAATAATAATGGTTCTAAAACACATATATTTACTGTAAATGGCGAGTTTACTTTTGAATATAAAGACAAGGCAAACAAAAAATATTCTATTAAGGCAATAGTAACTAATATTGATAAAGTCGTTCCTACTGCTGAAATTGAATATAGTACTACTATCATAACTAATGGAGATATTACAGCAACCTTGAAACCAAGTGAAGAGGTAACCATCACAAATAACAATGGATCAGATACTTATGTCTTTACAGAAAATAAAGAATTTACATTTGAATTTGTAGATAAAGCAGGAAATACTAATTCAGCAACCGCAACAGTAGATTGGATTGATAAAGAAGCTCCAACTGCAATTTTTGAATATAATATAAAAGAAGCAACAAAAGATCCTGTTATTGCGACTTTGAAGCCAAGTGAAGAGGTAACCATTACAAACAACAATGGATTAGACACTTATACCTTTACAGAAAATGGAGAATTCACATTTGAATTCGTAGATAAAGCAGGAAATACTGGTTCAGCAACAGCGACAGTAGACTGGATTAATAAAACAAATTTAGTAGTTTCTATTGAATATAGTACAAAGGAACCAACAAAGAATCCTGTTATAGCTACTTTAAAATCAAATGAAGAGATTACTATAATCAATAATGATGGAAAAGACACTTATACCTTTACAGAAAATGGAAAATTCACATTTGAATTCGTTGATAAAGATGGAAATACTAATTCAGCAACAGCGACAGTAGATTGGATTGATAAAGAAAACTTATTCGCTACTATTGAGTACAGTACAAAGGAACCAACAAGAGAATCTGTTATAGTTACTTTAAAGCCAAATAAGGAAGTTGTTATAATAAACAATAATGGAAAAGATACTTATACCTTTACGGAAAATGGCGAATTTACATTTGAATTTATCGATAAGGTAGGAAATATTAGTTCAGCAACAGCGACAGTAGATTGGATTGATAAAGAACCCCCAACTGCGGAATTAAAGTACGAAAAAATTGGAAATATAATTGTTGTTCGAGTGATCAATGCGAGTGAAAAAATCATCTTTGAAAGTGGAAATGGTACTTATGAATTTAGTAAAAATGGAATTTATGATATTTATTTCTTTGATATTGTTGGGAATAGAGGAAAAGTAACTGCAATTATCAATTCTTTTAAAGATAATCTAGAAAATGATAAAAATAATGGAGATAATAATATCAGTAATGGAAACATTAATAATTCAGAAAATATTAATAATCAATACAATAGTTCAAATGGAAGCATCAATAATAATATAACTGATAAAAATGAAGTTAATTCTTCTAATGAAATTACTGACAATGATAATAAAGAGTTAGAAGATAATAGTACATCTAATGATAAAAAACAAGATAATAATTTGAAAACAGAAGAAAATAGTACAAAAACAGAAAGCAAAAATAATAGAAAAAAATCTAATACAGCGAATAACATTCTTATAATTGTTATATTAACTATTGTCATGATGATAATTATTGATTCACCATTTTCAAGAAAAAAATAGATTAAAATTAGTATTAAAAAACTGAATGAGAAACAAAAAAATTTCATCCAGTTTTTTTCTTTTTAGTTACACATTTTTCTATAATATCCAAAATCAATTAAAAAATTAGATTTTAATTATAAGAGGAAAGTGAAAAAAGACTTGTCCCAATGATAAAAAGAAATTTAAGAACAAAAAATATAGAATTAATATAGGATTTAATAAGAAGATATGATATGATACAAGCAAATTTATTACCAAGATATTTTAATAAATATATAGTTATATAGAAAAGATTGGTGGAGATATTAATTTTTTCTTTAGATAATAAAGATTCCACCAGAAAAATAAGAATCAGAAATCGGTGATTTTATGGAAATAATAAATGGATTATTAAAATCAATAGAAGATACAGATATTGTTCATGGAAAAGTAGTAATTCCAGAAGGAGTAACAACGATTTTAGAAAATGCCTTTACAAAAGATTATAGAATTAAGAGTATTATCTGTCCTAAAAGCTTAAAGGTAATAGAAAAAAGAGCTTTTAAAGACTGCAGCAACTTAGAAGAAATCTATTTAAATGATGGGTTATTAGAAATCAAAAACTCTGCCTTTACAGATTGCAAGAATTTAGAAAAAATTGAAATTCCAGATAGTGTTGTAGTAATTGGAGAATCCGTTTTTTATGGTTGTGAGTCTTTAGAAACAGTGATTCTTCCAAAAAAAATAAAAATATTAGAAAGTTACTTGTTTGACAGATGTAGCAAATTAGAAAATATCATTCTACCAGACACCATAACAGAAATCAAAGAATACGTATTTGCTAATTGTAAAGCACTAAAGAGTATTCGAATTCCAGATGGGGTTACAGTAATTAGCGCAAGTTTGTTTTTTTATTGTAATTCTTTGACTAAAGTAGAGCTTCCCGATAAGATAGAAGAAATTCATGATGTTGCATTTGCTGGGTGCCAATCCCTAAAAGAAATAAATTTAGGAGATAGAATAAGAAAAATTGGTGCTTCTGCTTTTCAAGAATGTAAAAGTCTAGAAAAAATATATCTTTCCAATCATATAGAAAGTATTGCGTCTTATGCCTTTCGAGAGTGTGAAAGATTAATGGAAGTAAAAATTCCACGTTTTATTTCCGTTTTAGAAAGAGGTATTTTTTCTGAATGTAGAGAACTAACAAAAATAATATTGCCCGATAGTTTATCATTGATTGAAAGACAAGCATTTTTATGGTGTGATAATCTAAATAAAATAGAAATTGAGGATAGTAATGAAGAAATAAAATACACATATTCTATAAATTCTAGAACAGAGTCAAACGTTACGATTGAAGTAATTGAAATCTATCTTTATTTGTATGCAAATTCGATTTTAAAAGAAAAATATCAATCTCTAGAAGAAATGTTAGAAAACAAATACATCAAATCAACTTTGCGTAGTGATTTAATTTGTTATGATGATGGGATTAAAAAATTTCAGAACCTATTCTATAAATTACGAAAAGAATATGATATTACTACAGGACTATTATATTTTTTAAATCCAAAAACAACAGAAGAATTTTCTTATTCTATTTGGAACGAAATCAAAGATGTTTTTTCTTGGAGAGATAATGAACCACTGGAAAAAGCTCTAGCCGAAATAATGGAAGTTTTTGGTTTATTTCATAAAGATAAAAATCAAAGAAAACGAATCGAAAAATTAAAAGAATTACTATCTTGCCAGGGTATCAAAATTACCGAAGAAGAGAAAAGAGGGTTATTACAAGAGTTTTATTTTACTAAAGAGGAAATCTCTAATGACTTTATAGAAAAAGAAGAAGAGTATTATTTTCTATCTATAGGAGTAGAGATAGAAGAGGAATTTGCTCCCTATTTAACTTATAAAATAAGCGAAAACAAACTGAAAAAACTAAAAAAAATAACTGGAACTTATGGAAAAAGATTAAATGATTTTATAAAAGAAAATTATAAAAGAGAAAGAAGAAAAGTTTATAAGTTAAAAGAAGATGCAGTCTATCAGGACGATATTATAGAATACTTATTTGTAAGCGAAATAGAAGAACATTTTAACACAGCTTCCATTCATAGAATATTTGATGGGTGTACAAATTTTTTTGATGAAGAATTCTATCAATTTTTTCTAGATAATTTAGAATTTATCTATAGTAATGAGAAAATACAGTCAATTATGGGAGAAATAGGAAAAAATTTTCAATCAATGAAAGAGTACTATTTAAAACAATCAGGAATTACTGACATTAGTTTAAAACATGCAATTGACTACTTAGAAACAAATTCTTTTAATTACCAAGATGGAAATTATGAACTTCAAATAGAAGCGAAGAAGGCCGGTGTTGTAGATCAAGAAAGATTTAACTATTATCAAGAATTATATGAAAAGAATAAAGAAAGAAAAATGTCCTCTTTGGTAAAAAGAAGTAATGTCTATGAAATTGACGGATATACAATTAAAGCGGAACTTTTAAGAAAAGATGATTCACTTTCTATGTTTGTTGGAGAAACCAATTATACCAATTGTTGTCAAGTATTTCATGGAGTTGGTCATAATTGTATGGCTCATGCAGTAAGTAGCGAGGATGGAGGAATCTTTGTAACTAAATTATTAAAAGATGGAAAATGGATATTATTAACAGAATCTTGGGACTGGCAGAATAATAACGTTTATTGTCATGATAATATCGAAGGAACCCCATACTTAAAGGAAGAAGATTCCAGATTAAGGAAAGCAGTCGCAAAAGTATTCCAACTAGATGCAGAACAAATAATAGAAAAAAGTAGGGAAGAAGTAAACAAATATATAATAGAAAGAAGAAAGAGACTTGAAAAGTCGATACATCCTGAAAAGGAAAAAGAATTAGAAAGACTAGAAGAGTTAGAAAATCGAGAAATAATTAAACTAGTAACTAGTGGTACCGGTTATGACGATTTGGGTCTAAAAAATTATTTTAATACTTCTATTTCTGTTGCTGAAAATCGAATGATAGATGGAAAATTATTCACTTTAGAAAATTTTCAACCAGTAAATTATAATTCAACAAAGCCTTATTTTGATAGTCACTATCTCCCATATTCAGATGCGTCAAATACACAATACATTTTAGCAGGTAGTCTTGATGATTTAGTATTAGAAAGACAAGAAGAATTAGAACCAATTTATCGTGATGAAAGAAGAATTGTACTAGAATCAAATGAAAATATTAGAAATTTTACTACAAAAAAAATAAGGGATATGAAATCTTTAGTCTATTCAAAAAAGATAGAATCTCTTAATGCAAAAATTGATTTAGAAAATAGTAATATTTATATAGGAGAAGATTGGTATTTAATATATAAAATTGAAAGCGATTGCTCTATATCTATTTCTGATTTAGTAAGAATTACTCCATCCCTAGAAGATGAAAAAGGAAAACAACTTCAAGAAATAATAAGTACAGTTTATAATCTAATAAAAACACATGATAAAGTTGCAGTTGAATTAAGTGAGGATAATACTTACTTATTATATCTATTAAATAAACATTTGGGTTATATCGAACAAGTTGGAGATGATATTAGATATCCACTTGAAGACAGTAGTAATACAAGAGTAATATCTGAAGAAAATCAAGAAGAAATATTAAGAAATATAAAAAAACTAAAGGATAGTCAAAAGGAAAAGGTAATGGTACATAAAATAACGTTTAAAAAGGGAGAAAAACTAGTATAGTAAAGAAAACAACCAAAATCTAAAATATTCTTATAAATAAAGAAAAAAAAGAGTCAAAAAAGAGCCAAAAAATTGTGTTTTGGCTCTTTTTATGTTATAATACGAAACATTTATTGCGAATAAAATTTAGGTTGATATGGTGATTAGAATGAAAATAGTAGATGGAATTTTATTAAAAATAGAACCAGAAGATATTGTAAATGGAAAGTTAATTATTCCAGAGGGTGTCATTGCCATAGAAGGAAATCACGAAGATTGTCAATTGAAAGCTACTAGTATTTATTTCCCGAAGAGTTTAAAGAAAATAGGACGTTGCGCTTTTTTTCGTCAGCAATATATAAAAAACATCTTCTTTCAAGAAGGAATAGAAGAAATAGAAGAAATGGCATTTGATCAATGCTGCTCTCTAGAAAATGTTTACTTTCCGAAGAGTTTAAAAAAAATAGATCCAGGTGCTTTTTATAAATGCGAATCTATGGAGCATATTTCTCTGAAAAATGGATTAAAAGAAATTGGAGAGCAAGCATTTGCAGATTGTTTGAAACTAGAAGAGGTAGAAATACCCAACAGTGTAGAGATAATAAAATTCGGAGCATTTTCCAACTGTAAAGAATTAAAAAAGGTAGTATTACCAGAGAATCTTGAGACTATTTCAGAAGAAACATTTCGAAATTGTATAAATATAACAGATTTAACCTTACCTAACAGATTAAAAATTATAGGATACAGTGCCTTTGAACACTGTGAAAGCATTGCTGAAGTAACATTACCAAATACGTTAGAAGAGATTGGAAGAAAAGCATTTTGCGCCTGTGTAGGGCTAAAGTCAATTAAAATTCCAGATTCTGTAAAATTGATAGCCATGGAGGCATTTCTCCTTTGCCTTAAATTAGAAAGTGTAAAACTTCCATTGAATATTTCTGTGATAAATAATGGTACATTTCGTAATTGTAATTCATTGTCTTCTATAGAAATTCCAAATACTGTAGTAAAAATTGATGAAGTAGCATTTTTAGAATGCAGCAATCTAAAAAAAGTTACCCTATCTTCTAATTTACAAGAAATAGAAAAAAATGCCTTTTCAAATATTGCGATAGAGGAAATCTATATTCCTAGAAGTGTAAAAATATTAAAACAAGGGGCATTTTCTAAAAATAGTTCTCTAAAAAGGGTAGTAATGGAAGAAGGATTACAGAATATTGAAAGTGATGTTTTTTTTGATTGCTCTTCCTTAAATCAAATCAAATTTCCAAGTACTTTAGAAAGAATAGGAGCTAGTGCATTTCAAAATTGTGTTAGTCTAGAAGAAATAGAAGTACCAATGGGTGTAAAAAAATTAGAATATGCCAGCTTTTGGCAATGCAGCTCCTTAAAAAAAATCATTTTGCATGAAGACATGCAAGAAATTCGTAGAGGTACATTCGGTAAATGTGTATCTATTAGAGAAATCATAACGCCATGGGGAAGTATTGATATCAATAGTTTAGAACATAATCAAAAAGTAAAAATAGCGTATTTATATCTATATGCCAATCATATTTTAAAAGATAAATACAAAAGTATAAGAGATTTTATAAATAATCCATCGATTTCAGATTATTTTTCTACTGATAATTCTGATAGCTTAGAAAGTATTCAAAAATTCAAAAATTTATTTTATAAATTAAGAAAAGAATATGACATAGACAAAATTTTATTTGATTTTTGGGACATGAAAACAACAGAAGAATTTTCTTATCCTGTTTGGCAAGAAATAAAAAATGTTTTTCCATGGAAAACTGAGGAAGCTATGACAAAAGCATTTGCTGAGATGATAGAAATATTTGGTTTGTTTCACAAAGATAAAAACCAGAAAAAAAGAATCGAAAAATTTAAATCACTATTCAATGAATTTCCTTTTAAAATAGATACTCATGATTTTAACCTTCTAAGAATTGAAAATCCATGGCATTTTGTAATTATCGAAACTGCTTTTCTAGAAATCAAAGAGGAATGTATGAAAATAGAGGATGCGATACAAATACCAGAAGAATTTCACTTTTATTTAAAAGAGACCCTATTAGAAAAAGATATTCAAAGAATTAAAAAGGAAAGAGGAACATTTGGAAAAAGACTAAATGATTTTGTAAATAATCATTATAGAAAAGATAAAATCGTAATGTATTCCTTAAGAGAAGAATATCGATTTGATGAGACAATAAGAAACTGTCTATTTAACACAAGATTAGATGGACATATAAGTGCAGGAAAACTTCATCAGATTTTTGATGGGTGTAGAGAACCATTTAGTGAAGACTTCTATAATTTCTTTATAGAAAATTTAGATAAAATATTAGAAGATGCAAAAATACAAGGATATATTAGAGAAATCAACAAAAAGTTCCAAGCGATAAAAAGCTATTATTTGATGGAAGCTGGTGTCAAAGAAATCTCTTTAAAGCAGGCATTAGATTATATGAAAAGTCATGTATTAGATTATCATCCTGGAAACTACTCTCTAGCTCAAGAAGCATTAAAAGCAGGCATTGTAAGTCAAGAAACATTTGACCACTATCAAGAATTATATGAAAAGAATAAGGAAAGAAGATTACATTCTCTAATTAGAAGAAATCATGTTTATGAAATTGATGGATACACGATTCAAGCAGAACTTTTAAGAAAAGATGATCCACTCAATATGTTTGTTGGAGAAACCAATTATACCAACTGTTGTCAAAGACATGGTGGAATTGGTCATAATTGTATGGCTCATGCAACTAGTAGTGATGATGGTGGAATCTTTGTAACGAGGCTTTTAAAAGATGGAGAATGGATTTTATTAACACAGTCTTGGGATTGGCAAAATAATAATTTATATTGTCATGATAATATTGAAGGAACAGAATATTTAAAAGAAGGTCCAGAAAGTTTACGAAAAGCTGTTTCAGAAGTTTTAAAATTAGATGCAGAATGGATCATAGAAAATAGTAATAAAAAAGTAGAAGAATTCATAGTGAAAAAGAAAAAAACAATAGAAAAGCTTTCAGAAAAAGATAGAGAAAAAGCTCTAAAAGAATTAGAAGAATTAAGAGAACGAAACGTGATTCATTTGGTAACAAGTGGAATGGGATATGATGATTTAGAACTTGAAAATTATTTTCACACAAAGATAGAAGCATATGACGATTTTAAATTTCAAGGAAAGAAATATTCTCTAAAATATTTTCAACCAGTAGCATATGATTCCAGTCAGATCTTTTTTGATCCACGTTATAGTGCTTATTCAGATGCAAAAAGGGGGCAATATGTCATTGCTGGATCTATAAAAGACTTATATTTAGAAAAACAAGAAAAAATAAAACCAATTTACCGAGATGAAAGAAGAATAAAAAAGATAGAACAAGGGGAAATCTCAGGTAATGAGATAACAAAAATTAGCGAATTAGAAGAGAAGGCATACCCTGAGAAAATGAAAGATTATAAAGACATGGAAGATGTCGATTTTAAAGATAGTTCGATATACTTAGGAGAAGATTGGTATCTAATCTATGAAAATAGAGAAAATGGAAAAATTTACATCTCTGATTTAGCGAGAATTTCACCTCAAATAGACGATGAAAGAGGCATTCAACAACAAGAAATTATGAAGGTGCTTTCTACTATAATCAAATCAAGTGATGAAGTGGAAGCGGATTTAAAAGAAGATACTTCTTATATTTTATATTTGATGAACAAACGACTAGGATATATTGAACAAATCGGAGAAGATATATGTTATCCATTTGATGATGAGTACAATAGAAAAGTAGTGACAGAAGAGGAGCAAGAAGAATTACTAAAATCAAGAAAGGAAATAGAAAATAAGGAAATCATGATGCACAAAGTAAAATTTAAAAAAGGAAATAAATAATATCTTATAAAAAGCAAGAAGGTGAATTATGAAAATTACAGATGGTGTTTTACAAACAATAAAGTTAGAGGATATCGTAAATGGTGTATTAAAAATACCAGAAGATGTTAAAGTTATCAAAAAATTAAATTCTCCATTTTTGAATACAATTAGAGAAGTTGTTTTGCCAGATAGTCTAGAGGTAATTAGACAAGAAGCCTTTCTCGGTTATCACGGCTTAGAAAGTATTACTATTCCTAAAAGCGTAGAAAAAATAGAAACTGCAGCTTTCTCTAGTTGTAAATCCTTAAGAAGAGTGCACTTTCTAGGAAATGTAAAAAGTATAGGAGATAATATATTTACTTTTGATACACAATTAGAGAGTGTAACATTTGAAGAGGCAATCAAAAAAATCCCTGAATTTTGTTTTGAGGATTGTTACTGTCTAACAGATATCAATCTAAAAGAAGGAACTGAAACAATTGAATCAGGAGCATTTTGTAGATGTCAATCTTTAAAGAAAATTAAGATTCCAAGTAGCATCAAGAAAATAAAAGAAGCTGCGTTTGGGGAATGTAGTGCATTAGAGGAAGTCGAGTTTTCTTTTGGACTAGAAACAATTGAAGAAGAGGCATTTACGAATTGTACGTCCTTAAGAAAAATAGAATTTCCAGAAAGTTTAAGGAAAATCGGTAGTTCTGCTTTTGAAGATTGTGCTTCTTTAGAAGAAATTTATTTGCCAGAGAATTTAGAAACAATCGAAGATTGTGCATTCCCAAATCTAAAATGTCTAAAAACACCGTGGGGAGATTATTGTAAAGAAAACATAAGTATCATAGATATTGTAACACAATACTTATATCTATATGCGAATCACATTTTAAAACAGAAATATAAAAATATAGAAGACTTCTTTTCTAATGAAAATATTTCTGAATTATTAGAACCTGATACAGATAGTATATTTGTAGAAGATGCAGTAATCAAATTTAAAAATCTATTTTTCAAAATGAGAAAAGAATATGACATTAATCCTGATTTATTTCATGCACTCAATAAGAAAATAACAGAAGATTTTGATTATAAGATATGGAAACAAATTGAGCCATGTTTACCATATTTAAAAAGTAGAAGTTTATTATTATCTTTAACTAATATGATAGAAATATTTGGAATATTTCATAAAGACAAAAATACACAAAAAAGAATTGATTATATGATAAATCTCTTTACAGAAAGGCCTTATCACATAGAAGAAAACGAGTTTTTTGAGTTGTTAGGAAATAATTCCCAATTAAAGAAAGTCCAAGATCGAGTATTTAAAAAGAGGAGAACAATTTATTATATATTGGATAAAGCAGTTGAAGTTCCACCTGGATTTGAACTTTATCTAAAAGATCAATTAACAGTATCTGATATTATAAAGATGAAAAAGATTCATGGTACATTTGGGAAAAGTTTAAATACTTTTATAAAAGAACATTATCAAAAAGAAAACAAAACGGAATATGAATTATTAGAAAAATCTCCTTTAGGAAAAAGAATTAGACAGCTCTTATTTAAAGAAAATCTTAAAAATACAATAAATTATTATAGTTTAATAAGAATGTTTGAGGATAATTTCCAGTTGTTTGATGAGGAATTTTACCAATTTATGATAGATAATATGGATTTGATATTAAGAAAAGAATACATTCAAACACATCTTGCAAAAATTGCAGAGCACTTTAATCAGATTAGAAACCATTATTTTTATCAAGCTGGAATTAAGAAAGTGTCAATCAGACAGGCAATTGACTATATTCAAGGAAATTCGTTTGATTATCATGATGGAAATTATGAATTTGCAGAAATGATTAAAAAAGCAGGAGTAAAAACTCAACAAGCATTTGAATATTATCAGAGGGTGTTTGAGGAAAATATGGAAAGAAAATTACGCTCTTTAATTCCAAGAAAAAAGATTTACCAGATTGATGGTTATACAATTCAAGCAGAACTTTTAAGAAAAGATGATCCTTTTGCGATGGTCGTTGGAGAAAGAAATTACGCTAATAACTGTCAAGTATATCATGGAATGGGACACAACTGTATGGCCCATGCAACGAGTAGCCCAGATGGCGGAATTTTTGTAACAAGATTATTAAAGAATGGCAAATGGATTCTATTAACAGAATCATGGGATTGGAAAAATAACAATCTATATTGTCATGATAATATAGAAGGAACGCCATCTTTAGGTTCTGCTTCTAAAAATTTAAGAAAAGCAGTAGCAGAAGTAATAAAGCTAGATGCAAAAGAATTAATAGAAGAAAGCAAAAGACAAGTTTTTGAGTATATAGAAAAATCAAAGAGAAAGTTATCTAAAATGGATAAAGAATCAAGAGAAAAAGAACTACAAAGATTAAAAGATTTAGAACTTAGAGGGCCTGTAAAACTAGTAACATGTGGGGACAAAAATGATGATCTTGATATAGAGTACTTTTTTGAAGATACCATTGATGTTGGTGCGATAGAGATGGATAGTTTAGAGGAAGGAAAAAACATCCCTTATAAATTTGAAAATTTCCAACCAGTAGATTATAACGAAAGAAAAGAATATTTTAACGATTTCAAAATGCCATATACAGATTCTAATCAAGTACAGTATATTATCGCAGGAAATATAGAACATGCTTATTTTGAAACAGTATCTTCTCTAGATCCAATTTATCGAGATGAAAGAAAAATAATCCATGAAAATGGGATAAATATTAAAAATTCTACAGTGAAAAAAATCAATGATATTAAAAAACAAGTATATCAAAATAGCGACAATGAAATGAAAGATGCCATAAATCTTCAAAATCATGATATCTATTTAGGAGAAGACTGGTATTTAATCTATGAACAACAAGAGAATGGAAAACTTACTATCCTAGATCTTGCAAAAATAAAGCCTACTTTAGAAGATGAAAAGGGAGTACAACTTCAAGAAATGATGAGAACATTCTATCAATTAATGGATACATCTTTAGAAGTAGAAACAACACTAAGGGGACAACAGGTTTATACTCTCTATTTATTAAATAAAAAATTAGGATACATAGAAGAAATTAAGAGTAGTTCTCCTATAGAAGAAAAGATAGAAGGAGAAAAAGACACAAAAGTATATTTTAAAAAGGGACCAAGGTTTAGTAGATAAAAAAAGCAAAAAAAGGAAATGAGGTGAGAAAAGTGACAATAAGAGATGGTATTTTAGAAAGTATAGAGCAAGAAGATATTGTATCAGGAAAGCTAATCATTCCAGAGGGTGTTACTGATATTTCAAAAGAACTATTTAGAGATCATATGGAATTAATATCAGTAGAACTTCCAACTACTTTAAAAAAGATAGGAAAACGAGCATTCTATGACTGCAGCTTTTTAAAAAACATTAAGTTTAATCAAGGATTACAAGAAATTGAAGAAGCAGCATTTTATCACTGTACCTCCTTATCAGAGGTAAAATTACCAGATACTGTGACAGAAATTGCTCCCCATACCTTTTCAGAATGTGATAGCTTAAGAACAGTTCATCTTTCCAAAAACATTTCAAAGATCAACTCTTTTACTTTTTCAGAATGCACCTCCTTATCAGAAATAGAACTTCCAGAAAATATAGACGAAATTTGTGAATATGCATTTTACAGTTGTCTCTCATTAAGAGAAATCAAGGTTCCATCAAATGTAAAAAGAATCGGAAGCTGTAGTTTTCAAGATTGTCAATTTTTAAATAATGTTATTTTCGGAGAAGGACTAGAAGAAATCAAAGAATATGCCTTTCAGAAGTGCTTCTCACTAAAGAAGATTATTCTTCCAAAAAACTTAAAAATTATTAGAAGAATGGCTTTTCAAGATTGTACTTCCTTAGAAGATATCAAATTAAATGAAAACTTAGAAGTATTAGAAGGTTTTGCTTTAGAGAATTCGAAAGTCAAAGAAATTGTATTCCCAAAATCAATAAAAGTAGTCGCACCGATGCTTTTAAGAAACTGTAAAAATCTAAAACGTGTTCATTTTAAGAGTGAAATAGAGGGAATTTGCGAAAATTGTTTTAGTGGATGTTTTTCATTATCAGAAATAGTAGAAGGAAATCAAGTAATAGAAATAACTAACAATGATTCTACAGGTGACATTTTAATTCAATATTTATACTTTTATGCAAACCAAATATTAAAAGAAAAATATGAAAGTATCGACGAGTTTTTAGAAAACAGCAATATAGGATGCCTTAGAGTAAAAGCTATCACAAATGCAGGCTTTATGGAAGATGGAGTTTTGAAATTTAAAAATATTTTTAGAAAATTAAGAAAATCTTACGATGTTGCACCCGATATATTAAAATACTTAAAAAAAGAAACAACGGAAAATTTTTCTTATAAAATATGGAATGAAATTAAGAAAAATTTCAGTTGGGAATGTTGTGGTGTTGAAGAAAGAGAAAAATCTCTTGCCGAAATGATAGAAGTTTTTGGATTATTTCATAAAGATAAAAATCAAAAAAACAGAATCAAAAAGTTTAATGAGATATTAAATGAACATCCATTTCGAATCTTTGTATATCAAATGGAAGAGTTGTTAGAGGATGACTATCCAGAATACAAAAAAGAAATCCTAGAATCTTTTGATATCAAGAAAGAAAAACTATATTTTATAAATCATACAGTAATTCCTGAAGAATTTTCTATGTATTTGTCAGGCATTTTAACGTTATCTCAAGTAAAAAAGATTAAAAATTTACAAGGAAATTATGGAAAGAGAATCAATGAGTTTATAAAAGAACACTATGTATTAGAAGAGGTAGAAGTATATGTTTTAAAGGAAGAAAAAAGATTTGATGAAGTTATAAAGTTAGTTCTTCTATCGAATTCTTTAGAAAATCATATAAACTATGATACCATGCACAGAATCTTTGATGGATGTGATTTTTCTTTTCATGAAGGTTTCTATGAATTTTTAATGGATAATTTTGAACTTATTTTATCGAACAAAAGAGTTCAAACAAAAATAGGGGAAATAGGAAAATGTTTTGACAGTATCAAAGATTATTATCACTTTACCGCAGGAATAAAAACACCTTCTTTAAAACAGGCTTTAGATTATTTAGAAAAAGCAAACTTTAATTATAAAGAAGGAAACTTAGAATTTGCGCAAGATATACAAAAAGCAGGAGTGACAGATGAGGAAAAATATAATTATTATGAAAATATTTATGAAAAAAATAAAATTAGAGGATTATATTCCCTTATTAGAAGAAGCAATGTCTATGAAATCGATGGATATGTAATTAAGGCAGAGCTTCTTCGTAAAGATGATCCATTTACATTAGTAGTAGGAGAAACCAACTATACCAACTGTTGCCAAGTCTATCACAAGATAGGGCATAATTGCATGGCTCATGCAACTTCAAGTTCCGATGGTGGAATTTTTGTAACTAGACTTCTAAAAGATGGAGAATGGATTCTATTAACTGAATCTTGGGATTGGCAAAATAACAATCTATATTGTCATGACAATATAGAAGGAACAGAATTTCTAAAAAGAGGTAGCTATCGATTAAAAAAAGCAGTTGCCGAAGCTTTCAAATTAGATGCAGAGTCTATTATAGAAAAAAGTAAGAATGAAGTAGGAAAATATATAGAATCAAGAAGAAAAATACTAGAAAAATCGATATCAGAGGAAAAAGAATTAGAATTAGAAAAGTTAAAAGAGTTAGAAAATAGACAAGTAATTAAGATAGTAACCGTAGGTACTGGATATGATGACTTAGGACTTAGAGAATTCTTTCATCAGACGATTAAAGTAGATACGAATCAATTCATTCATGGACAAGTCTTTCATTTATCAAATTTTCAACCTGTAGATTACAATAATACAAAACCATATTTTGATTCTTCTTATCCAGCTTATTCAGATTCTAAAGAATTTCAATATATCATGACTGGAAGTCTAGAAGATTTAGTACTTTCCGAAGAAACGCTAGTACCAATTTATCGTGATGAAAGAAGAGTTATGAAAGAAACAGGAGACAATGTAAGAAATCACACAGCGAAAAGAATTAAGGACATGGAAAAAGAAGCATATCCAAGAGGAATGTGGAATTATCAAAAAGTTTCGCAAAATAATTTTCATAATACTGATATTTATTTAGGAGAAGATTGGTATCTAATCTGTGAAAATAAAATGGATAACTCTATTTACATTAAAGACTTAGCTAGGGTAACTCCAACTTTAGAAGACGAGAAAAAGAACCAACTCGATGAAATTCAGTCCATTGTTAGTACACTAATCGACTCCAGTCAATATATCGAAGCAGATTTAAAGGAGGATACTTCTTATATTTTGTATCTTATGAATAAACGTTTAGGCTATATTGAGCAAATTGGAGAAGATACTAGTTATCTATTTGGTACGAATGATAGTGAAAAAACAGTAACGGAAGAAGAACAGATGAAAATATTAAAAAACTATGTCAAGACAAAAGAACAAAATAGTTATACAATGCATAAAGTAAAATTTAAGAAAAAATAAAACAGGAGGAAGGAGGTCCAAAATGAAAATAATAGATGGTGTTTTAGAAAAAGTAGAAGAAGAGGATGTTATTGATGGCATTTTAGAAATTCCAAACACAGTAACAGAAATTAAAGAGTATACCTTTTATGAAGTAAATAACATAAGAGAAGTAAGAATGTCAGATAGTGTTCAAAAAATTGGACCTTCTGCTTTCTTTAAATGTCGATCATTAGAAATAGTTATTTTATCAAAAAACATTAAAAAGTTGGAATTAGAGCTTTTTAGTTCATGTGCTAAATTAAGGACCGTAGTTATTCCTGAAGGGATAGAAATTATTGGCCAGAGTGCCTTTTCTCTTTGCTTATCTCTTAGAAATATTTTTCTTCCTAACAGTGTAACAACAATAGAAACAGGAGCATTTTCTGATTGTTCTAAACTAAAAAATGTAAGATTATCAGATAATTTGTTATCGATTGGTAATTTTGCTTTTCATGATACAGGTCTAGAAAGGATAGAACTACCAAAAAAATTAGAACGTATTGGGAGATTCGCATTCCAAAAGTGCAAATATTTGGAAAGTATTGAATTACCAGATACATTACAATCTCTAGAAACAGGTGCTTTTTATGGATGTGAAAGTTTAACGGAAATAAAAATTCCTAAGAAAATTAAGAAAATCTCAGATAGCTTGTTCTATGAATGTAGTAATTTAAAAAATATTAGGATGGAAGATGGCATAGAAGAGATTGGACAAAATGCTTTTTCTACATGCTTAGCCTTAGAAAAAATAAAATTACCAGATAGTGTTGAAATAATAAACTCTTTTGCCTTCGGAAAATGTAGAAAATTAAAAACAATATCGTTATCAAAAAACTTAAAACAAATAGCGGCGCAAGCTTTTAATTTCTGTAATAACTTAACAGAAATAACAATTCCAATTGGTGTAGAAACAATAGGAGAACGTGCCTTTTCTGACTGTTATGAATTAAGAAAAATAAATATGAAAGGCAAGATAGAAAAAATTTATAGAAACGCTTTCTCAAGATGCATCAAACTAGAAGAAATATTACTACCAGATAATGTAAAAACGATTGAAGATTGTGCATTTTTTGGATGTTCTAATTTAAAAACCGTTCGGTTACCAAAAGATTTATCTACAATAGCGCACAATGCTTTTAATCATTGTGAAGAATTAAATAAAGTTCTAATTGAAGGAGAAACAATTCCAGTAGAATTAAAAGATACAAATTACATTACAGGAGAAATTATAAAAATATATTTATATTATTATGCTAATTCAATTTTAAAAGAAAAATATCAAAGTATGGAAGAATTCTTATCAAATACCCAAATAAAGAAAACAATGAGATTATTTAAGAATTACGGTACTTCTGAAAACGAAATTTTAAAGTTTAAGAACTTATTCAAAAAATTAAGAAGAGAATATGATGTTGGGATACCTTTATATTACGCTATGGATGTAAAAACAACAGAACATTTTTCTTATTTCGTATGGAAAAGATTACAGAAAATTCTTCCCATTTCTTATGGAGAATCAGAAGCTCTTTCTACTGCTATTTCAGAAATAATCGAAATTTTCGGTCTCTTCGAGACGGATAAAAATAGGTCCAATCGACTAAAAACAATAGAAGATTTATTCCAACTAAAATCAATTATGATGACAGAAAAAAATCAAGCATTTTTAAAAACAAATCTTTCTGAAGAAGAAATCAATCATTATTTTAAAATTGGAACAAGAGTATATTATTTCATAGAAGCTGCAATCGAAATCCCAGAAGAATTTCAAGTTTATTTAAATGGGAAACAGTATATGTTTTTAGAAGAATTAAAAGTAATAAAGAAACAGAATGGAACTTATGGGAAAAGGTTAAACGCATTTGTTAGAGAAAATTATAGAAAAGTAGTATTAGAAACTTATGAACCAGTTAAACCGCTTGATGATATCAAAATACAAGAAATAGTATCTTTAATAGAAACAGAAGGATGCTTTGATTATTATACATTACATAATATATTTGATGGATGTAAAAAGGAATTTAATGAAGATTTTTATAAATTTTTAATAGAAAATCTGCCCATTATTCTCCATAATCCAAATTTACAGACTATAGTAAAAGAGATTCAAAAACAATTTGATGATATGAGAAAATATTATCTTGAAAGAGCTGGAAGAAGTCAAATTTCATTAAGACAAGCATTAGATTATATGAAAAATATAAAACTAAACTTCCACAAAGGAAATTACGAGTTATTAAAAGAAGCAAATAAAGCAGGAGTAACCAATCAAGAAGCATTTGACTATTATCAAGGTGTCTATGAAAAAAATCAAACAAGAAAGAAACGTTCCTTGCTTCCAAGAAGTAGAATTTATGAAATTGATGGATATACACTAAAAGTAGAGCTTTTAAGAAAAGATGACCCATTCTCTTTATTAGTAGGGGAAAGAAATTATACTAATTGTTGTCAACGCTATCATGGTGTAGGTCATAATTGCATGGCTCATGCAACAAATAGTGAAGACGGAGGAATCTTTGTAACTAGACTCTTTAAAGATGGAGAATGGATTTTATTGACACAGTCTTGGGACTGGCAGAACAACAATTTATATTGTCATGATAATATTGAGGGAACAGAATATTTGAAGAAAAGTACGAATGATTTAAAAAGTGCTGTAATAAAAGCTTTGCAGTTAGATGCAGAAGATATTATCAAGAAAAGCAAAGAAGCAGTAGAAAAATATAATAGTTCTAATGAAGATAAATTAGATGAAAGACAAATGATTAAGGTAGTTACAGTTGGAGCAGGTTACGATGATTTAGGTTTAAAATACAATCCTCATAAAAATATAAAAATCAATGGAGAGTTGTTTCAACAAGATAAAAGATATTCGTTAAAGCTTTTTCAACCAGTGAATTATGATAGTTCAAGACCATATTTTGACTCTAATCTAAGTGCTTATTCAGATGCCAAAGAAGAACAGTTTATTTTAGTTGGAGATATCAAAGAGCTAACTGCAGATTCCAGAATGCTTGAACCAATTTATCGAGATGAAAGAAGAATTGTAAAAGAAGAAAAAGAAGCAATTAGAGATTATACAAAAAATAAAATATTCCAAATAGAAAAAGCATCCTATGACGAAAGAATGTGTAATCATAATTCTACTGAAAAATTAGAAGATAGTGCTATCTACTTAGGGGAAGATTGGTATTTAATCTTTGAAAAAAGGCAAAACAATTCCATCTATATTTCAGACTTAGCAAGAATAGAACCAACTTTAGAAGATGAAAAAGGAGTCCAACAGGATGAAATAAAAAACTGTGTTCATCATCTAATAGATTCCTATGATTATATAGAAGCAGATTTAAAGGAAGATACCTCGTACCTTTTGTATTTAGTAAATAAAAGGCTAGGGTATATCGGACAAATTGGAGAAGATATGTCTTATCCATACGAAGAAGAAACAAAAACAAAAATAGTTAGTTCAGAAGAACAACAACAAATATTAAAACAAATCAGAAAAATTAGAGAAGAGAAAAATCCAAACTTAATCATGCACAAAGTAAAATTTAAGAAAAATAAAATGATAGGAAGGAGCAACCTATTATGAAAATCATAGATGGAATTCTATTAGAAATAGAAGATTTTGATATTATTGATGGAGTTTTAGTAATTCCAGAAGGTGTAAGAGTAATTGAGAATAATATATTTGCAGATTTTGATGTTTCAAAAATAAAACTTCCAAGTACTTTAGAAAAAATCAAAGAAAGCACTTTTTATCATTCAAATATCGAAGTATTGGAAATACCTGAAGGAGTAAAAACCATTGAACCAAATGCATTTTATGGTGTATATTGCTTAAAGAAGTTATTAATTCCAGGTACTATAGAAAATTTAGGCTATGATTTATTAGAATCTTGTCCTATGTTAGAAGAAATTATATTAAAAGAAGGAATAGAACTTATCCCTGAAGGTTTTGCAAGACACTGTGATAACTTAAAAAAGGTAATTATTCCAAACAGTGTAAAATCAATTGGATTTAATGCATTCTATAATTGCCCTACATTAAAAAGTATCGTAATTCCAAGTGGAGTAGAGGAAATTATGGAAAGTGCTTTTGAAAAATGTACTGGTTTAAAAGAGGTTTTATTCCAAAGTGGATTAAAAAAAATCAATAAATATGCTTTTGAGCAATGTATAAATTTAAAAAAAGTAGTACTACCAGAAACCTTGGAAGTAATAGAGGAAGCAGCATTTAGAAGATGCAGTAATCTAAGAGAAATTTATTTACCAGGCAGTTTAAAAACAATTAGAAATAATATTGTAATGGAAGCAATTAATTTGACTACTTTGGTAACACCATGGGGGCAACATGAACTAGAGGGTTCTAATACTAATTCATTAATTAAAAGTTATATTTATCTTTATGTAAATCATTTATTAAAAGCAAAATATCAATATTTAGATGATTTAGCACAAGATGAATATGTAGGTCCCTTACTAGATGATAAAATAGCCTTATTAGGAGAAAAGGATGCTCTTTATAAATTTAAAACTCTATATTCTAAAATGAGAAGAAGTTATGATATCACACCATTTCTATTAGAAGCATTAAATAAAGAAACAGCAAAACATTTTGACTATAAAATATGGAATCAGATTAAAAATATAGTACCATGGGAAGACTTCCCAGTAGTGATAAAAGCATTTGCAAACATGATAGAAACATTTGGTTTATTTAGGAAAGATAATAATCAGAAAAAAAGAATAGAATCATTTATAAATTTGTTTACAGGAAAAAATTGTAGATTAGATTCCTATGAATATATAGAACTTTTATCAGAATATCCAAGAATGTCTAAGAAAATTAAAGAATCATTTAAAGAAATAGAAACAGTAGAATATTTTAATAATACAAGAATTGACATTCCAAAACAATTTGCAATTTATCTATGTTCACTAATGACAGAAGAAGAAATCAAAAAAAGAAAAAAAATAAGTGGTACATTCGGTAGAGAACTAAATGATTTTATCAAAAAAAATTATAAAAAACATAACGAAAAAAGATATGAATTAATTAGTGAAGCTTCTTCTGATATAAGAAGGTGTTTATTCTCAATCAGTTCCTCCAACTGGTTAAATGGAATGAATATTCGATGGATGTTTGATCAATGTGATAAAGAATATAATGAAGATTTTTATAGTTTTTTAATAAAGAATATGGATATTATTTTACGAAAATCACTTATTCAAGAAAATTTAGCTATCATTCAGCAAAAATTTAGCACTATTCAAAATTATTATATGTACCAGTCTGGAAATAGAATTCCCTCTTTAAAACAAGTGTTAGATTACCTTGATAGTAACATATTTGATCATCATAGTGGATGTTATGAATTAGCACTACAAGTAAAAAATGCAGGTGTTGATGGACAAGAAATCTTCAATGCTTATCAAGAAATTTATGAAAAAAATCAGGAAAGAAGACTTAGTTCTTTAATTAAAAGAAGTCATATCTATAAAATTAACGGATATAGAATTAAGGCAGAATTACTTCGAAAAGATGATCCATTTGCGATGCTGGTAGGAGAAAGTAACTATACCAATTGTTGTCAAAAATATCAAGGTATTGGGCACAATTGTATGGTTCATGCAACAAGCAATTTAGCTGGTGGTGTTTTTGTGACCAAATTATTAGATGGGGGAGAAGAAATTCTTTTAACTGAGTCTTGGGATTGGCAGAACAATAATGTTTATTGTCATGATAATGTGGAAGGTACAAGTTACTTCAAAAAATCTTGTTCAGCTTTAAAGAAAGCAGTCGCAGAATCCTTAAGACTAGATGGAGAATTTATTATAGAAAAAAGTAAGGAAGAAGTAGAAAAATATATTGAGCTAAGAAAAAGAAAACTACAAAAACTAACATTAGAAGAAAGAGAAAAAGAACTACAAAAATTAGAAGAATTAGCGGAAAGAACAAAAATAAAACTGGTAACTGTAGGGGATGGAAACGATGATTTAAATGTAGAGTGTTTCTTTCATGATGAAATTAATATAGAAGATGAATCAGAACAATACGCATGTTCTCCCTTCTATGCATTAGAATATGATTTTACAAACAAAGAACTTGATCCAACCTGTGATTTTTATTCCGATTCTACTAATACACAATATATTGTTGCAGGAAATTTAAATGATTTATTTGTAAGTCATAATAAGCCACTAACGCCAATTTATCGAGATGAAAGAAGAATAATCACAGAACACGATAAAGAAATTAGAGATTATACGGTAAATAAAATAAGAAATATTAGAGTAAACATCGATGAGGTAAAGGATGATTTTGTTTTAAAAAACAA
>CATLHA010000010.1 GCA_949948745.1 uncultured Caryophanales bacterium | reverse complement strand
AATATCTTACACCAATAGAATTTAAAAAGATTTTTTATAATAAGGAAGACTAACCCCTCTCTATTTATCAAAATTGTCCACTTTTTCTTGACTTATGCATTTTTATGGAAAACTAAATATTAATCAATATATCTAAATATTAATTATATTGTTGATAAAATCATAAATATTATAATTAATCTATCATTAAATTATAAAACCCTAACTCAGTAAAAACTGAATTAGGGTTTATTAAATATATCTTTTTCGTTTTAGAAAGTACAATACTATTCTGATCGAAGTGCTTCTACTGGATCCTTTTTACTTGCCATACGAGATGGAATTAATCCCGCAATCACAGTTAAAAGTACACTAATAACAACTAAGATAATTGCTCCACCAATTGGTAATTTTGAAATGTTAGAAATATTAACTATCTTCTTAATAATAATATTAATTGGAATATTCAAAATTACTGTAACCAAAATACCAATCACACCTGCGGTTAATCCTTCAATTAAAGTTTCTGCATTAAATACACGAGAAACATCCTTTTTACTAGCTCCCATCGCACGTAAGATACCAATTTCTTTTGTTCTTTCTAGTACAGAAATATAAGTAATAATACCAATCATAATACTAGATACAATTAAACTAATCGCAACAAAAGCTATTAGAACATAACTGATTGTATCAATAATGCTAGATACCCCTGTCATCATTGCGCCTACTACATCTGTATAATTAATTACTAATTCTTCTCGTTCATCATTCTTTGCTTTATCATTATAAGACTCTATTTTATCAATAATGATTTCCTTAGAATCAAAATCTTTTGGATAAATATAAATTGTGCTTGGTTTTTCTAAATCAACAATTCCTAAAGTAGATAAATTATCTTCATACGTAGCTTTTGCATTAGAAGCATATTGTGCAACGATTTTAGCAAGCTCCTCTTGAGAAAGACTAGCTAAATACGTTTGTTGCTCCCGAGTTAGTGAACTAATATCAAAGTTCTCTTCTCCATCACTAAATTCAAATCCTGTAAATACATTAATTTCTGGATTTGCCTTTTGCTCCTTCGCAATTTCAGATTCGTTAATTCTATTAATAACATGCTCTGTTAATTCTTTTGTATACCCAACAGCACCAGTAGTAGAAGTTGTTAAAGATTCTTCATTAGGTCTAATAATACCAACAATCTTAACTTCTTCACCATTATTAATTAATTGTTTTAAATACTCATCATCTTCTCTTTTATCAATCCAAATATTATTCTGTTTCTCATAATAATCTGTATTTAAAACTAATTTAAATGTCATATTTAAGAATTCATCATAACCATAAGAAGATGTCTTTGTTTCTACTTCTTTTCCTTCTAAAACATTCTTATAAGAGTCATTTAATTCTTTCTGATCTTTGATACCTAATGCATAAAGTGCATAATCACTAATTTCATTATGATCATCAACCATTAATACAACTTCATTATACTTGTTAGGCCAATGTCCTGCTAACATATCATATTGTGTCTTTAATAATTCTTTATTATCTAGTAATTCTTGAAATACATTAGTAGCAGCACTCATACCACCACCACCGAACTGATCTTGTAATTCCATCATAGAATCCATTCCATCTACTCCAAAAGAACTTAAAATAGTTGTTGGATTTACTCGAACAATACCATCAGTCGTATCAGATTTATAAAGTTGTAAATCTACATTATAACCATACTCAATTGCAGTAATATAGTCTTTAAAACCATTTTTATCGTTATCCAAATATTTTTTAAATTCTTCTAGATTATTCGTTTGCATTTGAGCAGCTAAAGTATTAATTAAATCAATCATAATATTTCCAGAATAAATCTTATCTAACTCATGTTCTTCTCTTCTTTGATCATAAGTCATCAAAGACATAATCATACTGCTTGTATCCACTGTTTGTTCTTCAATAGATAACGGGTAACTAGATAAAGTATCTTCTTCAACTCTAGAAATGTATCCCTTTACACCGCTAGATAAAGATAAAATCAAAGCGATTCCTATAATTCCAATAGATCCAGCAAAAGCTGTTAAAATAGTTCTTCCTTTTTTCGTCATTAAATTATTTAAACTTAATGAAAAAGCAGTCATAAATGACATAGAAGTTTTCTTCTTTGAACGACTTCTTGTCTTTTCTTTTTTCTCTTTATCTATTTTTATCTCAGTCTCTTTTACTGGATTAGAATCATCTGTAATATGACCATCCAATAATTTAACAATTCTTGTAGAATACTTTTCTGCAAGGTCTGGATTATGAGTAACCATAATTACTAATTTCTCTTTTGCAATTTCCTTTAATAATTCCATAATCTGAACACTAGTTTCAGAATCTAAAGCCCCTGTAGGTTCATCTGCAAGTAAAATATCTGGATCATTAATTAAAGCACGAGCTATCGCAATACGTTGCATTTGCCCACCAGACATTTGATTAGGCTTTTTATTCATGTGATTTTGTAATCCTACTTTTTTTAAAACTGCCTGTGCTCTTTTTCTTCTTTCCTCTTTAGAAACCCCAGATAATGTAAGTGCCAACTCAACATTTGCTAAGGCTGTTTGATGAGGAATCAAATTGTAACTTTGAAATACAAAACCAATTGAATGATTTCGATAAGTATCCCAATCCCTATCTTTATATTTTTTAGTAGAAACACCATTAATAATTAAATCTCCGCTTGTATAATTATCAAGTCCTCCAATAATATTTAACATCGTTGTTTTCCCACTACCACTTTGTCCTAAAATAGAAACAAATTCACAATCACGAAATTTTATACTAATTTTATCCAAAGCCCTCTGTTCAAAACCAGATGTTTTATAAATCTTGCTTATATTTTTTAGTTCTAACAAAAGTAATCACCCTTTCTTACATCCATATTTGAGTACTAAAAGTATTATACCAAAAATTTTAATACTATTAACATTTTTTTAAGGAAAAGAAAAAGAAGATTAATTTTCTTCTTTTCTATTATTATTTTGCATTCTTTCATTTTTCTCTGCTTTTCTCTTATCACGACAATTTTTACATCTTTTTGGTTCATTATTAAACCCTTTTTCATGATAAAATTCTTGTTCTCTAGCAGTAAAAGTAAAATCTGTTCCACAATCTACACAAGTAATTGTTTTATCTTGATATTCTGACATCTTATTTCCTCCTTCTCTCGAACCTTTTTAACACTTAGTTATCTACCTCAGAAGAAATAAAATAATTAGTTTTAAAATGATCGTAAATTTTTTACATACTTATTATAACATATGCAAAGAAAAAAGAATAGAACTTTTTTTCAATATAGAAAATTAATTCAATTTCAAAAGTAAATTGATATTCAGAATATGTTTATATAATTTACTCTGACACAAGTTTTAGTCAAGGACGAACGATAGTCTCGTTCATCGAAGATCCTTGACTAAAATTTTATATTATATAATGATTTATTGGCAAAAGCATATTTGTGCTTTTGCTTATCTACTTTTATAATATATCTCTGATATTTTGCTTGTATTAAAGAAGGAGGTACTTATTATGAGTACAAGTAATATTTATCAAAAACATTTGAATTTATCAAAAAGATTTCAAATTGAACAATATTTAAATGAAGGTAAAACCATTTCTGAAATTAGTGAACTTATAAATAAATCTAGAAATACTGTTTATTATGAAATTAAAAAACATAGACAACTGATTAAATGTAATAGATACAATGTTTCACCTAAATATGATATGAATTGTCTTAAAACTACTAAAACCCCTTTTGTTTGTAATGCTTGTCCATCAAGAAATGGGTGCAGAAAAAATAGATTTATGTATTATGCTGAAGATGCCAATCGTAATTACAAGCATCTTCCTTCTACTTCTAGACAGGACATTAATATGAATCCAGATGAATTTAATAAATTAAACAAAATCGTAAAAGATGGTATTGATAAAGGATTATCTTTCTCTATGATTGTTAATATGAACAAAGATATTAATGTCTGTAAAAGAACCTTATATCGTTATCAAGAAATGGAATATCTAGATACTATGAATATCGATCTACCTAGAAAGGTTAGATATAAGAAAAGAAATAAAAGACAGGATGTTGTTCCTAGAAATACCAAACATAGAATTGGTAGAACTTATCAAGACTTTCTTAAATTTAAACAAGATTTCTTTATTCAAAATGGATATGGTGTTGAAGTTGTTGAAATGGATACTGTCGAAGAGATAAAAGGTGAAGACGAATCTGTTCTACTTACTATTTTATTCACTTCTCCTAACTTTCTGATGGCTTTTAAAATGGAACATAAAACAATGGAATGTATTTCCAAAGTTTTTGATTATCTAAAAAATTCTTTAGGTTATGATATGTTTTATGATTTGTTTAAATGTATTCTTACTGACAATAGTAGTGAGTTTTTTAATCCTGAATATATCGAAGATAATGGTTCTGAAATCTTAAAAACTCATGTATTCTATTGTGATCCTAAACGGAGTCAACAAAAAGGTAAAATTGAAGTATGTCATGAATTCATTAGAAGATATATTCCAAAAGGCAATTCTTTTAATCCTTATTCCCAAGAACAAATTACAGAAATGATTAATCATATCAATTCTGTTCCTAGAGATTTATTTAAAGGACAATGTTCCTTTTCTTTACAATATTTATTTACTTATGAAGAATTCTTTGAGGCTTTAGGATACAAACAAATTAGATATGAAGACCTAACTCTTAATGATTCTTTATTCAAACAAAAAGATAATACTAATAAATAGTACTATCTAATTCGTTACTTACAAGTAACAATTATCAAAAACATTTGAAATTAATTAAACAAGCAAAATATCACATTTTAAACTATCAATTTAGTTTTACACGATTTTTGGCAAAACCTCTTTTGCGTGTAATAATTTATTTAATTTCGTTATTATATTAACATTTTTTTTCATTTTTTACAATTTAAAAGTACAAATTTTATCAATTAAAATCTGCACTTTCTTACTCTTTGGCAAATTTACAATTTACTTTTGAAATTCACCATATAGAAAATTCATTTTCTTTTTGTAAAATCAATTAAAAATTTTTAACCATTGTTATTTTTAAATAAAACTTTATCACTAGACTGATGCCAATTTTGATAAATATTTCCACTTGGATCCATAGATAAATCAAATGTTCTCTTTACTGCATCTTGCCAACCATGTTCTAATTCTTCTCTTTCTATATATTGTTTAAAAGAAATAGTCTGATATCCTTTTTTAGCGATTATCAATTTATAATTTCCTGTTGAATATATAGGAAGACCTATTTTATATCCTTGTTTCCCTAAATCACTTAATACTTCATCAAAAACTTCATTTTCAATTGGGAGTGTATTGGTAGAATCAAATGAGTCTTCAAAATCTTTATGAAGTGTTTTAAACATCAAATGATTAATATGAAGATTCTCTACATAAAAAGAAATATAATCTTCAATTTGTTTAGCAGAAGATAAACCTCCATCAAAGCACGTTGCACAAAGTGTAATTAATCCATAAGAAGATTTGTTTAATCTTGATAGTTTAGAATTGCTTAAGGCCTTTACTCCTAAAACTTTATTATTCGTATCATCATCAATACTATGTCTACTGATATTTAATGAAAACTTATGAGATAATTTGCGTAATTTAAAGTATGGCAAAGAAGCATTTGTAAATATAGTCCAAGAAACTCCCTTTCCCCTATATGGTCTAGCCACTTTCATCAACTTGTCAATAACTAAAGTTGGTTCTCCCCCACCAACTACAATATTATTTACATAAGGAAAAATAAGTTTTAAGTTTTCTTCTATTTTTTCTATATCAAATTTACAATATGGCAAATATTGATTCCTACAAAAAATACATTTTCCATTACAAAATCTACCAAATTCTAAATATAGATTTGTACGAAAAGTCACATGACCAAACAAACGATCATTATGATGTTCTTTCCAAAAATCAGGTGTTACATTAGGAATCCTTATTTTAGAAATATCACATTCCGAAAAATTAAAATGTTCTTTAAGCGTAAATCTATCAGTTTCAACATAGGGAAGATTTAAAGAATGAAAAGTACACCTAAAAAAATTAAATTGTGAAAGAAGTTCTGGATTAATATCTGAAAGATCTATATCACCAAAATTTTTAAATCGAATAGATTCCCAGAAAAGCTCAAATTGTTCTTGGTAATGAGGATAATATTTTTCAAATTTCTTCCAAAATTGATACAAATTCCCCTCATGGTTTTGATCATATTCTAACACTTTTTGAATAATTTCATGAGACTTTAAAAGAATTATTGAATCCATACCATTCTCATCATATAAATCTGTTAGCGAATTTTGTAACAATTTCAATACTTGCACAGAAGAAAATTTAATATTTGGATTCGAAAACAAAATACGTACATCCAAATTAATAAGTAAGCCCTCTAAATCTGAAGAGGTATATTGATTACCGAAAATAACGCCAGTGTAATCTTTTTCAATCCTGGATATATGAAGAAAATCAGAAAGTGGGACATGAAGATTTGTATCTGTAAAATTACAACCAGTAACAGAAGTGTAATCTAATCCATCGGGGTCATTATTTAAATAAGATAAATCACAACCTGTAAAATCACAATATTCGATAGAGGTATTAAATCCTGCTTCTTTTAAATTTCTTGGATAAAATTTAATATTAGTATTCGAAAAATTAGTATGATCAAAAACAAATTTATTCCAAGTCTTAGGATTTAGGGAAGAAAGATCAAGATTAGACAAATCCAAATAAGATAAATCTTTTCTTCTAAACTCTTCTGATGATAAAAATTCATTTAAATCATTATATTTTTTCATACCGCATTCCTTCTATTTTTTTAATAATACTTTGTCCGCCCCTTGATGCCAATTTTGATAAAGATTTCCACTTGGATCCATAGACAAATCAAATGTTCTTTTACAAGCTCGATTCCATTCCACTTGTAATTGTTCAGGAGTAATATATCTTTTAAAAGAAATATTTCTATTACCCTTTTTTGCCATAATTAGTTTATAATCACCAGTAGAATAAATAGGAATAGAAATTTCATACCCCTGTTCTTTTAATAAAGCAATCATTTCATCAAAAATTTCATCTTCAATTGGTAAAGCATCCATATCAAATGTATCACTATTTAAGTCTTTATGTAATGTTTGAAATAAAACATTGGCACTTAAAATCTCAGATACTGCGCTAATATAATCTTCCATTTTCTGAACACTATCTATTCCATCCCCTTTAAAACAAGTAGCACATAAAGTAAGTGTACTAGAATTAAGTAAACCATTACTATAAGCTTTTCTAATATCTTCAAGTTTTAAAGTTGAAACACCAAAAATACGATTATTAATATCATCTTCAACACTATGACGACTAATGTTAAAATCAAATCCGTTTCTAGACAAATCAACTAATATATCCATAGAACAAGAAGCATTTGTAAAAACAATCCAATCCAACCCTCTTGTTCCATTCAATTTAGAAGATTCTTTTAAATCTTTCAACTCATTACACAAATAGGTTGGTTCTCCTCCACCAACTACAACATAATCAAGATGTTTATCAATTTGTAATAAGTTATTTTTAATTGCCTCAAAATCATATTTGCAAGATGGTAAAAATTGATTACGACAAAATTTACATTTCGCATTACAAAATCTACCAAGTTCTAAATATAAATTGCTTCGAAAGGTAATATTAGAAGTACCAATCTTAGTCTCATGAATATCTTGCCAAGAAGATGGAGTCATTGTTGGAAAAATAATGTGTGGATTTTTATTTCTATAAAACTCAATATTATTTCTATCATCAGATTCAAAACCATTCGGAAATATAATACTTTCAAATTGACAATCTGCAAAAGCAATTTCTGGTAACAATTCCACTGGAAGAGAAGAAAAATCGATTTGTCCAAAATTTTTATTCTTAATATTACCACAAGCAAATTGAAATTTATCAATATCAGAAAATGGAATATCCTCATTTAAGATATCAAAAAGCCTAGCTAAATAACCTTCTCTTTTTCGATCTTCTTCTAAATATTTATCAATAATTTCACTATACTCTTTTAATTTTTTTCTTGAAATATACTGATCATTTTCGCATTTAAATTGTTTTTTCATCGCTTTACAAATAGAAACAGAATCAAACATAATATCTGGATGATTTTGAAATAAACGATAATCTCCTAAAAAGCCTATTCTTTGGATTTTTTCCTTCATTTCCTCATTATCAGGAAAAATAACTCCAGAATAATCTCGATATCCAAGTCCTTGCCATCCATAATCAATGTCTTCCCCATATCCACTATATAATCTTATTCTTAATCCAGTATCAGTAAAATTACTTCCTGTAATAGACACACGTTCAAAAGTATTCGTGTATAAACGAGATAAATCACAACCTGTAAAATCACAATATTCTAACTTACAAATTTTATAATCATCGATATTAATTCCTCTTGCCAAATAATTTCTAGCTAAAGTCTGTGGCTGAAAATGAATATTTGTATTTTTAAAATTAGTATGATAAAAAGTAAAATCTAGCCATGTAGAAGCAGGGAATTTGTCACGACTTAAATCAAGATTAGACAAATCACAATAAGATAAATCTTTATTCTTAAATTCATCTGAATCTAAGAACTCTTCTATATTTTCAAATTTTTTCATAAGTACCCCCTTAAAATGCTCTTTATTATATCATATAAATACCAAAAAGTAAAAAGAAAATTACTCAAAAATAAGTAATCCTCTTTTTATTTACATACTGCGTCTTGTCTTGGATTTGTTATAGTATCTGTACTTAAAGCAATATTTACTACAATATAAGACGAAAAAATTTGATCAATTGTATCTTTATTTACTCTTTTATTTCCTAGTTGTTCGAATGTAAAATCATAATAAGTATATGGTGTAATAGAGCCAATCCACACTTCTGGAATTTCTACCGTTTCCGTTATGCCATTAGAATCACTAAGTGTTACATATATCTTAGACTTTGACGAACCAGATTTTACTAATTCCACATAATAAGTTCTAGTAAAACGACAATTTTCTACAGATGGAGTAACAATTGGTTTAATATCGTTTTCTTTCTTAGAATCAGTACAATCTTTTTTACCTTCATAATACCAGACAGTCATATAATTCCATATAAGTCCACGATTAATTTGATAAGTAATTGTGTAATCTTGTTTAGAATTATAATAATAATTTTTTGTAGGACAAGTAATCTTTTCATAGTCTTTTCGAATACGCTTCATATCTTTAGAAATAGAAGCCACACTACGATATGTTTTAAAAGTGTTTTTTTCATTTTCTCTTTTAGAAAGATTCATATATTTAGGTAATTCTAATGTTATTTTTTGATCTAAAATATAATTTTTTCTAGAAAATGGAATACCAAATAACATATCAAACATTAAAATTCCAAATATACATAATAAAACTAAAAAAATTACATTAAAAACAGATTGTTTTACTTTTCTCTTTTTCTTTTTTTGAGTCATAATATATTTCCTTTTCTTATTTATTTTAAAAACTCAAGTACGTAAGGAAGAAAAATCAATATTCCTATTACTAAACTTGAAATTGCCAGCGTCAATACTGCTGCTGCAGCTGTATCCTTTGCTATCTTCGCTTGTGGTCTAATCTCTGGTGAACAAATATCAACTGTTGTTTCAATTGCAGTATTAAATAATTCTGCTGAAATTACTGCACCAAATAACAAAATACAAACTATCCACTCAGAAGTCTTAATGGAAAAGAAAAATCCCAAAAAGATAACTAAAATCATAAAGATAAAATGAATAATTAGATTTCTTTCAGAAGAAATACAAGTCTGAAATCCTTCAAAAGCATATTGAAAGCTTTTAAACAATGGCTCCCTTTTCTTCTTAAATTTCTTTTTAAACACTACTCTTCACACTTCTTTCTTTTGTTTAAATTCAAAATATGCGTAAATATAACTAAATAGATAATGGATAAGAAAAATCCTCCAATAACATCACTCGCATAATGAACTCCTAAATAAATTCTACTAATTCCAATCAAAAATATCAAGAAGCAAAGTAATGCTATAGAAAAAATTTTTTTCTTTTTAGAAAGACTACTACAATAGATTAAGTAAATAAATAAACCAAAATACGCAAGACTTGTCATAGAATGTCCAGATGGAAAACTATATCCCCTTTCTTCAATCAAAGCAACTCCAAGAGGCCTATCACGAACAAAAATATTTTTTAAAATCAAGTTAAGAAAGACCACAATACCTAAATTTAAAACAACTAAATTCCCACGTTTTCTTGTTTTTGGAATCAAATAAATCAAAAGACAAAATAAAAATAATGCTGGAATACTTACAAATGCTGTTACTAATTTAAAAAAATGAGTAACATTTCTAGATTCAAAGTTACGTAAGAACAAAAAGATATCATCATCAAACCAAAAGGATTTTTGTCCTAGTATATTAATAGAAATTAAAAGTAGAAAAATAAGAAAGATAAGAACAAAAATCCATTTCATATTTTTCCTATTTATATTTTTTAAATATTTCACATTGATCACCCTATTTTATTAACTATATTAGTATACCATTTTTCTTTTGAAGAAGATAGGCATCTAGTAAATTAGTATAAACAGAAAGTACAGTAAGTGGTCCAACTCCACCAGGAACTTTAGTAATTCCAAAGACATGACCAAATAACTCATCAAAATCTGCATCACCAACAAGAACTCCATCTACTAAATTAGTACCAATATCAATAATAATGGCCTTTTCACTAATCATTTCTTTTTTTAACCATTTTGCATGTCCTATCGCAATAAATACAAAATCTGCATTTTTTAAGATTTCTATCTCGTTAGATGTTTTAGAATCACACAAAGCAACTTCATTATTTTTTGATAGTAAAATAGATAATGGATATCCAACCAATCTACTTTTTCCAAGAATCGCTATTTTTTTATTTTCTATTGGAATATGATAAAAATCTAATAATTCTAAAATTCCTCGAACAGTACATGGAAGAAAAGAAGGCTCATATAAAAGTCTTTGCTGATTCTTAGTAGTAAGCCCATCTATATCCTTGAGCGGATCAATAGTATCCACCAATTCTTGAAAAGAAAAATTGGAAGAAATAGGGCTTTGAATCATAATCCCATGAACAGAAGAATCTGTATTTAGCTCCTCTATCTTTGAAATAATATCCTCTTTAGAAACAGTTTCCTCAAATATAATTTCAGTTAGTAAAATTCCTAAACGAGAAGCCATATGACGTTTTTGTCTTAAATATAATTCATTTTCTTTAAATTTTCCAATTTGAATAACAACAAGTTGAAGCTTATCAGAAACCTTAGATAATTTTTCAACAAGTTCCGAAAACAATTTATTCCTAACAATCTTCCCATCTAATATCATTGTATCTCTCATATTATCACTCCAAAGAAAAAGATATCTTTCGATACCTTTATTATACATACAATCCTTCTTCTTTTCTAGGTGAAAACGAAAATATTTCTTCTTCAACATCGTCATCTTTTAAGATTGTCATTTGTTGTTCTAGACTTTCTTTAACCATAACAAGTCTTTGATTCGTACTGCCACGGAACAATGCGCTCAAACTTCTGTTTTCTAATTGAAATTTTCCATCTACAAGGATATCAATTTCCTTTAAAAATTCCATAATTTCTGGCTTACCTTTAGATAAAGCTACAAGATGTTCAAAGGTATATCCTGTATAACACCAAATATTATAACCTAAGCTTCTAGCATATCGCGCAATTTCTGCACAAGCTTTTGGTTGTACAAATGGGTCTCCCCCAGAAAATGTAATTCCATCATGACCTTTTAAATCATAGATACGATCCTTTACATCTTCGACATCAACCAACATTCCACCATTAAAATCATGAGTTCCAGGATTATGACATCCTGGGCAATGATGAGGGCATCCTTGCGTCCATAAGACGGCACGAATTCCCTCTCCATCAACAATACTATCTTCTTGTAAATCTGCTGCTAAACGAATTTCCATATTATTTAGCTTCTTTTTGTGCTTCTTTGCAGATTTCTTTGAAACCACTATGTTTTACGCGATCTCTTTCTTCTGCTCTCTTACCATTATTGAATCTAGAAACATCTCCTGCTAAGTATCCTGTTACTCTTCTAATTCTTTCGAATCCTTTTCCTTCTCCTACTACTTTTTCCATAATTTTTTCACTCCTTCTTTTCTATTTAAATTTTTCTTTTTATCTTATTTTTTATCTACCGCAACTGCAGTCTTCTCCTGTAAGCCTTTCCATTGGAACTCCCTCAAATTCATGACGTCCACATCCAGGGCATACATCATTAATTACACCTACATATCCACAAACTGGATCTCTATCTACTGGATGGTTAACAGCTCCATAACCAATTCCAGCTTCTTTCATAATACGAATAATCTTTTCGAATGCTTCTGTATTTTGAGCAGCATCCCCATCAAGTTCGATATATGAAATATGTCCACCATTTGTATAGTTATGATATGGTGCTTCTTTATAAATCTTATCTGAAATACCAATATTATAATGTACTGGTACATGGAAAGAGTTTGTATAATACTCACGATCTGTTACCCCTTTAATCTTTCCATAGATAGCTTTATCAATTCCTGTAAATCTTCCTGATAATCCTTCTGCTGGTGTAGCTAAACAAGCAAAGTTTAGATTATATTTTTCTGCATATGCATCACATTTTTCACGCATAAACTTAACAATCTCAAGTCCTAGTTTTTGACTATCTTCACTTTCTCCATGATGTTTACCAGTTAATGCTTTTAAACATTCAGCAAGTCCAATAAATCCAATAGATAATGAACCATGTTTCCATACTTTTCTAAGACGATCTGTTGGTTTTAACTTTTCTCCATTTGTCCAAATTCCTTGTCCTAATAAGAATGGGAAATTATAACATCTTTTATTACATTGAACTTCAAAACGTTCTAATAATTGGTCTTTTACCATATCCATAATTTCTTCTAGTTCACGGTAGAAACCTTTCATATCTGCTTTTTCTCTTTCCTTTAAAGCAATACCATGTTTAATACCTAAACGAGGAAGATTAATTGTTGTCCAAGATAAGTTTCCACGTCCTGTAACAACCTCATGATTTGGATCAGTTACATCTCCAATAACTCTCGTTCTACATCCCATATAAGAAATTTCAGTATTTGGATCTCCTGGATGATAATATGGAAGATTAAATGGTGCATCTACAAATGAGAAGTTTGGAAATAATCTCTTTGCTGATACTTTACAAGCAAGTTTAAATAAGTCATAATTCTTATCTTCTTTATTATAATTCAATCCTTCTTTTACTTTGAAAATAGATACTGGGAAAATTGGAGTTTCTCCACGTCCTAATCCCTTTTCTTGTGCTAATAAGAAGTTCTTAATAACCATTCTACCTTCTGGTGAAGTATCTGTACCAAAGTTAATTGATGAAAACGGTACTTGAGCACCTGCTCTAGAATGCATTGTATTTAAGTTATGAATAAATGCCTCCATTGCTTGATAAGTAGCACGATTTGTTTTTTGTAAAGCCTTTTCATAACTCTTAGATAAAATTTCTTCTACAGTTTTTGAGTCCTTTGCGAAAGCATAAAATTCAGTTACATCAAATTCAATACTTTCTAGTTTATCAATTTCTTTTGCGATACGATCCATATTAATAAATGGACAAAATCCCATTAAATCAATATAATCATAAATTGTTTGTTTAAATTGTCTCTTAAATGTTTTTAAAACACCTGGAGCCATATAATAATCAAATGCTGGAATTGCTTGACCACCATGTTGATCATTTTGATTTGCTTGTACTGCAATTGCTGCTAATGAACCATAAGTTGAAATATCTTGAGGTGGACGAATAAATCCATGCCCCGTATCAAAACCATTTTTGAATAATCTAGATAAATCTATCTGACAACAAGTAGTTGTACCCATTGCAAAGAAGTCCATGTCATGAATATGAATTGTTCCATTATCATGAGCTTCTGCGTATTCTGGTTTCATAAGATATGCTTTTGCAAATTCTTTAGAAACTGTAGCCCCATATTGGAGCATAGTACCCATTGGACTATTTCCATCAATATTGGCATTTTCTCTTTTTGAATCTTCTTCATTTGCTGACTTTAATCCTAAATTCTCTAATGATTTTAAGAATTTATGAGTTTTCTTATCCTCAAAAAATGATTGTCTAGATTGATTTCTTCTCTCACGGTAATTAGAAAATGATTGAAATACATTTTCATATCCTTTTTTTTCTAACTCTTCTTCAATTAAATCTTGAATTTCTTCAATCTTAATTTTTCCATTAGATGCATACTCTTTCTCTATTTTAGTTAGAACAGCTTGATATACTTTTTGAATATCTTTTTCAGTATATATAACTTCATTCTCATCTTCGTCATCTGTAAGGGGACGAACACTATCGAATCCTTTTTTTATTGCTAATGCAATTTTTTTACTATCAAATTCAACTTTTTTTCCGTTTCTTTTGATAACGATTAGTTCTTCTAACTTATCTATCGTATTTGTCATACTTTTTTTCCTCCACTACTTGTACTTTCTTTGTAATACCATTGTATTATTTTTTATATTTTAAGGTCAATAATTTTTAGATTTTTTTAAAAAGTTGACATTTTAATTTTTAAATTTTTTAAATTTTTTGTTTTTTTTATTTTTTTATCACTATAGGCTAACTTATGATTTTATCCTTATAAAATAAGGCTTTTAAAATTATTTATTTTTTTCTTGACTTTTTAAAATTTCATGCTTTTTTAAAAAAACAAGGATTTTTACTTTTTTCACTTTTTGAATTTTTCTTAAAAAAAGTTTGTTCGATTTACATTAAAAAAACGAACTCGGACAGTTGGTTTACACCCACTATTTTCCGTTTTCGTTTTCATTTTACATTTTCCATAATTTATCTTTTTTTAGAAGCTTCTTCATTTGATAAATCAACCTCATAAGTATCATAGTATCGATCATTATCTTTATGACTTTCAGTTAAAACACCCCCAAAAGCTTGGATTGTTTTAACTGAAGCTATGTTTTTTGGCTCTACTGTAATCACTGGTTTTACAATCTTCATTTTTAGCATTGTTTTTTTTAAAAGATTTAAGCTCTGAAGCATAAAATGATGTCCACGATATTTTGCATCTAATCCATATCCAACATTACCAAACACATTATTATTTTCCCTATTTAAACGAACATGTCCAATTCTTGTAGATGTTCCATGAAGAAAAACAGAGAAATTTCCATAACCTTTTCTGATTTCACCATTTTCTAAATAAATATCTAGGGTTTCATTAGATGCAACAAGTGGTTTAAGTAATAAATCAATTTCCTCCCGAATTTTATCCATTTCTTGAAATACTTGTTCTTTTTTTGTATGAATCTCCATCGTTTTCTCTAAAAAATTAGAATCATCTAAATCAATTTTTCTATCTTCAACATATAATAATTCTAATTTTGCTTCTATTTCCAAAATTTTACTATCATCCATAAAAATTCTCCTATTTATTTTCTAACAAACTAAGCGATACTTTTTCTTGATCTTTCTTGATATCAATTACATAGCAATCCACAATATCCCCAACACTAAACATTTCAGAAGGATGTTTAATATATTGATCCGTTAATTTAGAGATATGAGCTAATCCATCATTATGAAGACCAATATCAATAAATAATCCAAAATCAACAACATTTCGGACAGTTCCTTGAAGTTTATCTCCAATATGTAAATCTTCTATATGTAAAACCCCACTCTTTAAAATTGGTTTTGGCATTTCATCTCTTGGATCACGATTTGGTTTCATAAATGCATCTATAATATCTTTTAAAGTATAAGAATCAATATCTAAACTACAAGTAGATAAATCAAAATTAGCTAGCTTTTCTCTTAATTTAGATGTTCCGATATCCTCTTTACTACATCCAATTAATTTTAATAATTCCTCTGCTTGTTTATAACTTTCTGGGTGAATCGATGTCTTATCCAATGGATTTTCTCCATCTAAAATCCTCATAAATCCAATAGACTGTTCATAAACCTTATCACTAATTCCTTTTACTTTTTTTAATTCATTACGAGATGTAATTTTTCCATTACTCTCACGATAACTAACAATTGTATCAATTGCTTTTTTTGTAAGACCGGATACATATTTCAACAAAGATGGAGACGCTGTATTAACATTTACTCCAACCTGATTTACTGCCTTAGTAACTACAAAGTCTAAGGAATCATCTAATTTCTTCCCTTGTACATCATGTTGATAAAGACCAACTCCTATACTTTTTGGATCAATCTTAACAAGTTCTGACAATGCATCTTGAAGTCTTCTACCAATAGAAATTGCACTTCTCTTTTCAACCGTCAAATCAGGAAATTCACTAATTGCCAAAGGACTAGCAGAATAAACAGAAGCCCCTGCTTCACTTACAATAATATATTCTACTTTTCTCTTTGCTTCCTTGATGGTATCTGCTATAAAAGCTTCACTTTCACGAGAAGCAGTTCCATTACCAATCGCAATAACATCAATTTTATATTGATCGATTAATTCTAATACAGTTTTCTTACTTTCCTCAATTTTATTATGGGGTTCTGTTGGATAAATAACTTTAATATCAAGAACCTTTCCAGTTGGATCTAATACTGCAAGCTTACATCCTGTTCTAAATGCAGGATCATATCCTAAAACTACCTTTTCCTTAATAGGTGGAGTTAAAAGTAAACTTTCTACATTCTTAGAAAAATTATCAATTGCTACTTCTTCTCCATTTTCTTTTAACTCTGCGCGGATTTCTCTTTCAATACTAGGAAAAATAAGACGTTTATAACTATCCTTAATTGCATCCTTAATCTCATCTACTACAAAAGAATTCTTGTTTTTAATGATTTTAGACTCTAAATAACTTAAAAGTTCTTCATTATTAATATCAATACCAACACTAAGAATTCCTTCTTTTTCTCCACGATTTGTTGCTAAAACACGATGTGGTTTTATTCTTTTTACTGGCTCAGAGTAATCATAATACATTTCATAAACTTTTTTCTCATCTATCGCATTTTTCTTTATCTTAGATACCAAGGTACCATTTAAATAAAGATATTTTCTTAAAGCTTTTCTATAAAAAGCATTATCACTAATCCATTCTGCAATGATATATTTTGCTCCTTCTATAGCAGCATTTTCATCTTTAACAGCATCACTTACATATTTACTAGCCATTTCTTTTAAACTTCCAGTTGTAGGAAATGACATCATCATCTTAGCAAGTGGCTCTAATCCATTCTTAATTGCTTCTGTTGCTTTTGTCTTCTTTTTTTCTTTAAATGGACGATACAAATCTTCTACTTCTACTAGTTTTTTACAAGCCATAATAGAAGTTTTTAATTCATCCGTTAATAGACCTTTTTCATCAATTAAACGAAGTACATCTTCTTTTCTTTTAAGTAAATTTACTTGATATTCATAAACTTCATTGATACTACGAATAATCTCTTCATCTAAAGCACCTGTTGCTTCCTTTCTATATCTTGCGATAAATGGAATTGTGTTCCCTTCACTAAGCAATTGTAATACAGTTTCTACCTGTTTTTCTTTTATATTCAAACGATTACTGATTTCTAATATTATATTCTGATTCATATTCATTCCTCCATTATCATTCTATCAAACAAAAGAAAAAAAGTTTAGTTCGTTTACTAAACTTTACTTATCTTAACATGAAATTAATCTATATATTCTATAATTTCAGATACACCTTTCCTGGTTAAATTTTTTACTTCTTGATTAGAATATCCCAAAGCCACTGCACTTACTAATTTTTTAGTATTAGAATCAATTCCAAGATAAGAATTAATTTGTAATTCTACTGGACATACATTTCCTATCCATAAAGAACCTATTCCAAGCTCTGTTGCCTGCAATAGCATATTTTCTATCATCGCACCAATTGAAAGCAAATTATACTGAAACTGTTCAAAGTTATTACAATAAATAAGTAATAACGTATCACAATTATCAATAGAATAAGATGTTTTCAAAATACTTTGATCATTTGGAAGTTTATCAGCATATTTCTCCATAAGATGAACAATTTCTTTCTTCTTTTCTTTTAAAACAATAACTTCCCAAGGCTCTCTAAAATGAGCAGAAGGAGAAAGTGTTCCTGCATAAATAATCTTTTCGATATTTTCTTTTGAAATCTCTTGATTTATATATTTTCGAATACTTCTTCTTTTTTTCAAAACTTCTAAAAATTCCATGTTCTTCACCAATTTTATTATAGAAAAAAGAAGGTTTCTTGTAAACCTTCTTCATACTAATATTTTGTTTTAACCTTTTTTGGTTCTCTAAAATAATCTTCTTTATAATTTAAATCAGAAAAATCATCATCTACAATTTCTCCATCTATACGTTTCAATTCTTCTACTTCTTCATCTAATTCATCAAATAAATTATCTGTTTTATTTTCTTGTTTTATGAAAGTATCTCCAATTTGAAAAGGTTTATGATTTTTTTCACTTTGTTTATCAAATTTTGGCTTTCTATTATCATTTTTTCGTTGTACTTTAAAAACAGATGAGGAATCAACTTGCTTATCATTAGTGTCATCAATATTTTCTGATACTACATCCTCAATTTCATCTTCATCACTATGAAGTACTTCATAATCTTTTTCATCATCAAGGCCAAATTTATCTTTTAGTTTTTGAAGAAATCCAGTTTTTTCTGTTTCTTCCTCATCTTCAAAATCATCAAAGTCATCTAAAGAAGTACCTGTTCTTTTTGCCTGATGTGATTGATGCATTACCCATAAAGAGGATGCAGTAAATATACTAGCTAAAAAAACAGTACCAATAGCAATAGCCCCAGCTTTTATTGAAATTTCAGAAATAATTGTTTTAAGAACTAGTGAATAAATTCCACTACCTCCAGCTAATAAAGAAATTAAAGAAAAAACAGAAAAGCCATCAATTAAATTTTTTCTAACCCCACGTTTTTTATGAGATTTCTCCATCTTTTTTGCTATTTTTTCTTTTGTATTTTGAAAAAAACTTTTTTTATTCTTTTTATTTTTATGAAAATTTTTCTTTAAGGAAAATGGTTTCTTTTTAGATTCTTCCATTTCTTCTTCTAATTCTTCCTCTTCCTCATCATTAGGAACAACTGAATTAGAATCTTTCTTTTTCATTTTCTGAAAAACACTTTCTTCATTTTCTTTTGCATAGGTCTTAGTATCTTTGTTTTTTTCTAATTCTTTTTCTATTTCGGCCAAATAGCTATCATTAACTGCGCCTTCACTTATTTCCTTATCTACACGTTGATCTAAGTCGTTTACATATTGAGACAAATAAGAGTATAAATAAGTATAATATTCATTTTCATATGCTTCTCCATAAGAATTTATAAACTCTTCTTTCGTAAGCGGTTTTGGTGGTTCTTGTCTAAAAAAGAATTTACGAACAATATTTCTATATTGTAAACTTTCTGTAGCTATATTTTCCATAATAACTCCCCCTCTTTTAATATGTCCCATATTATAACACAAAAGAGTAAAAAAAGCAATCTTTTCTTACTCTTCTGTTTGATTTAATAAATCTTTATGTAAAATCACAAGTGGCTGGAATAATCCACTATCCTGATTTTTAACTTCAATTAATGCATCATTATAAACCTTTAGTTTTCCTTCTTCTATATTGTATAGGAAATGCCTATCCTTATTTTGAGACAAAGTTTGAATACCATTAAAATATTTTTGATATTCCTCTATTGTTAACATTCTAACCCGTAAAACATTCAAATCAACTTCTTTTCCTAATAAATATCGAATTTGCACACGATAATTATTTAGCAAATCATCTATAGAATCCATCGTAGCTTCAAAAGCTTTACTTTTCTCATCAATCTCTAACCCAACATAATTCAGTGGTGCTATAGGATACAATGTTAAATATGCATTTTCACTACCACTATTTTCTAAAACTAAATATTTTTGACTTTCCCCTAAAACTAAAATCTGTCCTGCATCAAAACTATCATATTTTAAACCATCAATCTCTTCTATTACAATTCTTCCATGATAATGATCCTTTAAATTTCTTGGAGTATCTTTGTCAAGCCAAATTTTTAATTCATGAATCTCACTATTTCCTGGTAAAATACTATCCATGCTCTCATATAAAACATACCCATTATTCTCAATAGAGGATAAACCTTTTGGAGAATTATTATCGAACTGATATTTAATATGATTTGAATATAATAATTTTGAGGAACAAGCATCTTCATTAATTACTGCAATATCTTCCACAAGACGAATACGATATTTATGTGCTGTATTTGAAATATTAGTAACACTAAAACGATATCCATCTTGTTTTACTGCATCTAAATCTGATATAGGATTAGTTCCTACCAAAGACAAAACATCTCCATTTCCTAACCCATGATCAACATAACTAAATTCTAAATTTTCAGTATTAAAATAATTATATTCTTTTGTATACTTATCTGGATTATTTAATGAATAACTAGAAGCAAAAAAACAAACCATTAAAAAGAATGCTGCTACCAAAATAAATACTGATTGATGATTCATACGACCTTTATGCATAGTATCACTCTCCATATCCATTATAACACAAAAATCAAAATACAAAAGAAAAAGAATAGATTAATAACCCATTCTTAATACTTCTATTGTCATATTATATTTGACTCCTGCACTATAAGCAGAAGCGTTACTTTCAGTTAATAAATCTAAGAAATATTTCTTTCCACTACCAATAGATCCACCACGATCTAATACAATCGCAATTATTGGAGCAGTAGAAGAATTTGACATTCTTAAAATTGTTCCATAAGGATATTCCCATCCTGCTGCTACAATACGAACACTACCATAAGTAGGATCTGTATAATAAATTCGTCCATCACTAATATCATATCCTGTTGCTGTTTTACCAGAAGTACAGCCATAACAATCATGACCATAGTGACTAACATTTCCACTCGCAGTAGAGATTATAGGAAAGTTTGTTGTATCTACAGTTTGAACATATACATAGCTTGGTTTTTGTGGAACTGGGGTAGCAATGGGAGTTGGCTCTGGTGTTGGTATTGGTGTTGGTGTAGGTTTCGCTTCTAGAATTTTTTCTTCAATGATATTCTTTTCCCGTTCTTCGATTTTCTCTGTTTCTTTAAATAATAGTTCTTCCTTTTCAACTAAACAAATACCATGTTTATTTTTGTCCAATAATTGAAGAGTATTAAATTCCTTTGAAATATTCGAATTTAACACATTTCTGTCAAATACCTGAACATTACTTTTAGCTGTAAAAAAGACAGATACAATCAATATTACTAGGTATATACAAACTGCTCTGAAAGTATAATTATAAAATTTTTTCATAATTCCTCTCTTTCAAACGAAACATAGTATATCATATTCCTAATGCTTTTGCAAATTGACACCAAAAAAAGAAACACTTTTCGACCAAGAAATTTGAAAAAAAATTAGATAAATAAAGGAAAAAAGCAAAGAAAAATTCCAATAATTGTTAAAAAAAGAACTTCATACAAAGTTCTTTTTTTATTACATATAATTATCTGCTTTAACTTCCATAAAACTCTTTGGATGCTTGCATACTGGACATACCTCAAGCGCATCTGCACCAATATAAACATGACCACAATTTCTACAAATCCACATTTTTTCTCCATCCTTATGGAATACTCTGTCATCCTTAAGGTTTTGTAAAAGTCTTAAATATCTTTCTTCATGTTCTTTTTCAATCTTTCCAACAGCTTCAAAAAGATATGCAAGTTCATTAAATCCTTCTTTCTTAGCAGTTTCAGCGAATTCTTTATACATATCAGTCCATTCAAAGTTTTCACCTTCAGCTGCAGCTTTTAAATTTTCCTCTGTAGAAGGAACATCTCCACCATTTAAATATTTAAACCATAATTTAGCATGTTCTTTTTCATTATTAGCAGTTTCTTCAAAAATAGCTGCTATCTGCTCATAACCATCTTTTTTAGCTTTAGATGCAAAATATGTATATTTGTTTCTTGCTTGACTTTCCCCAGCAAATGCTGTCATTAAATTTTGTTCTGTTTCAGAACCTTTTAATTTTTCAAAATCCATAATATTACCTCTTTTCTTTCAAGTATTTATTGATGATATTAATATCATTAACAACATTTATTATATAGATTTCTTTCTATTTTTTCAATGTTTTTTCAAATTGTTTACACTAAAATTTTTCTATCCTTTTAACATATGGTCTTCGATCAATATAATGAGTAAAATCTGCACCTGTCCCAAGCATAGTAATTGGTACATTTAGTTCATCTTCCAAATAATCTAAATAATTTCTAAGATTCTTATTTAAGTAAATATCCTCATTGGAATATCCAGAATATATTCCAGAAATACCACGTAAATTATAATCTTGATATTCAAAAAAATTTAAATATAATTCTGCTGGGTCATTATCCTCAATATTTTCTTTTAATAGATTTAAATCCATTTCAAAAATTCTTCTTGTTTTTTTTGTAACACTAGTAAGTTCCTTTAATTTAGGAGAAACATCAAAAAACTCTTCAATTAAATCTATATCAACAGAAGAAGGAGGAATTCCTAAATAAGCACCAACACTCACCTGTTCCCAACTAAGTTCTGAGGAATTTCCATAATCTCCACTATACATATAAGAGCCATCATAAATTTCATTACTAATTCGAATAGGAAGAGAACGAATTACCATAATTGTTTTATTTAATCTTGTTGGTGGAATCTTACTATCTGATAACATTTGTGAAACAGAAACTGTTCTAGAAGTTACATTTGGATAATGTTTAATATTTTCAAGAGATAAATCACACCCTTGTGACCCTTCTACTAAGACTTTTTCTGCTTGATTAATCGCATCATGAAACCGTCTATGATAATTAGAATCTGCTTTTATATTTTTATATTCTTTAAAAAATTTTAAATCAGAATCTCTCATAATTTTCTCAGATTTACAAGCAGCACACCCTTTAAATGTAGAACCGCTTTTAATGTGTTGTTTTTCTTTTTCTATATGTCTTGGCTGAATTAAAGGAACAAGAGGATGTACAATAATCTCTCTTCCTTCTAAAATATCTTTATTTTCCTCATATTCTTGTTCTAGAACGTTCATATCAATAATAGAGCCTGATCCAATAAATAATTGTGTCCGAGGATTCACTGCAGAAACTGGAATATTACGAAATAATCTTTTTACCCCATTAGATTCAAAAGTATGTCCAGCATTTGGCATACAATTAGATATCGCAACATCTACATCTTCATTAATCGCAAACTGACCAATGACCTTCCCTTTTCCACAACTTCCAGCTTGCCCATCAATAATTGCATATACATTCTTTTTCAATCAAATACCCCCTAGTAAATGATTATTTCAAATCGTTAATCACGCCATGTATCAAATTAAGATCAGATGGAATAATCCAAGAAATATTGGCTTTTTTAAATAGTGTTAATGGAATAATTGCCCCTGCCCTCGCTCCATCCATCCATTTCGGATTTTGTGGCATCAACTTATAAAGTTCTTCTAAAGTCATCTCATAAAAAACATGTTTTGTACCAGAAATATAATTTTCTAGTGATACCATATATTTATGAATTCCATCATCAAACATAGTATTTTCTACCAAATTAAAATCAGTTAACAATTCAAAGCGTTCTTCTCCACCAGTAAAAATGGCACAATCATAATCATGATCAAGAATTAAATCAGAAAGTTTTTCACTAACAAAATTATCCATTTCTTCAATCGTATTTTTACTAATAGGAAGGTTTACCTCATTAAAATTATTTAAAAGATCAGCAACTCCTAGTTTTAAGTTTTCAGTACCAACAATTTTAGAGCCAACAAAAGATACAAGCTCAGTCGTTTTTCCACCCATATTAATTATTAATACTTTTTTATTATTATAATCATTTTCCATCGCACAGGCTAAATAATAATTTTCAATACCATGACTAATAATATTAAAATATAAATCAAATTGATCATTGAATATTTTCACAAACTCTTTTTTCTTCTCATAACATAATTCTCTAAAAATGCCAGTAACATAAATATGTGTATTTTCATATAAAAAACCATATTTTTCTTTTAAAGAAGAAAAGTAATCACATAATTCATCTAGATTTTCCTTACTAATTCCCTCTTCTTTACTAAAATTGTTTTTAAAATAAATTGAATGCTCTTCTAATAATTTCAATTCACCATGATACTGATACACTTTAATTGTAGAAGAACCTAAATCAATATAATATTCCATTTAAATACACCTCTAAGTTCATTATACTAAGGATATTTTTAAAATGCAATTTTTCATTCAAGAAAAAAGGTAGTATGATTGATAAATTGATATTTACTACTTTCTTTTAATTGACGAATCAAACGAAATAACGCTTCATCTTTTCCTTTACACTCAAGCATAATATCAAAGTCTTGCTGGATAAATGAAATAACTTTTAAAAATTTAGAAAAGCCTAGATAAGAAATATAAAAACTATGGGTTCTTTTTTCTTTTATACTTTTTGGACTAGAAAAATGAATTTTGGGAATCTCTTTTTCATCCTTCCAAGTGTCAAAAATTCTAGGAAGAAGTTTTTCAATTTTCTCCTTTCCATGATTGCACAAATAATGATGATAATCTAAAACCATAGGAATATTTAGTTCTTCACACAAATTTAATACATCTAAAGCAGTATAAATCTTATCGTCGTTTTCTAACAGAATCATATTTCTAATCTCTGATGGAAGTGCTAAAAAATTACTTTTAAATCTCTCTAAAGCTTCCTCTTTATTTGGAAGAGAACTTCCAACATGTAAAATAACTTTACTCGAAATATTTAAAGCATTATAAATATTAAGACAAAAATATAATTCCTTTCTTGTTTGTTCAATAACGTCAGGATTTAAGCTATTTAAAACACAAAATTGATTGGGATGCATATCGATTCTTATTTTATTCCTTTTAATTATTTTTCCTATTCTATTCCACTGTTTCTGATATTTTGAAATATAATCATAAGAATAATCAGGATGAGTTGTTAAAGGAATCATACTTTGACTCATTCGATAAAAATAGATTTCGTTTTGAAAATTATAGTTCAAAATTCTTTCTAAATAATCTAAATTATGATGAATAATAGCATCTAACTTCTTTTCTCCTTCTTTTTTACCTAATTCTTGAAATCTAGTCCAAGTGATTGTTTGATAATGATCAATTTCATTTAAAGTTAAAGAAATTGCTACATATCCAAGCCTTATTTTCATTTTTCTTCACCTATTTTTAGTATGGAAAAACTTTTATTTTTTATAAGTTTCAAGCAATTTAAGAATTGACAACTATAAAAATATAAGATAAAATGGAAATGTACTTGAAAAAAGGCATATAATATTATTGAAATGGGTCTATAGCCAAGTGGTAAGGCGTGGGACTGCAACTCCCTGATCGTTGGTTCAAATCCGACTAGGCCCTCCAATGAAAATTCCCCGTATTTACGGGTTTTTTTATGCTCTAAATCATATATATTTCAATAGCTTTTGATACTTGTGACGGATTTGTGACGGATCTATGTGACATAAAAAATAATTATATTACAATGATTACGTCTATAACTTTCTAATCACTGGTTCAAATCCGACTAGCCCCCTTAAGAAAATAACTCACGAACTAATATCGTGAGTTTTTATTTTATATATTTTTTCTTTTAAAATATTTCTATAAAGTTTGTTCTAATTCATTTAATTTTATATCATTATCATCTTCCAATATTTTTATTAAGATCAAGTACAATTTTCTTTACTTTATTAATACGATTTATATGTTGATTAACAAAATCCACATTATTTTGTTGAATAGCCTTTGAATAATTGCCATTTCCATTAAAAACTGTATCCAATAACTCACAAAATTCCAAATAATCACATAAATCAGTATTTTTTTCTATAAAAGATCGAACCACAGAAATATCACCATCAAATTCATGTTGATCTACTAAATTTAAAAAAGTCGAATTTAATAATAAAGGATACATTAATCGAACCTCTGAAGTATATCCAATAGGATAATATTTTCCATCAGGTTGGCGAGTTTTAATAGAATCTACATAATTTTTTAAATTACTTCTATGAATTTTATATTTTTTAAAATCCATAATGCGATTTACCAATAATCCTGTGATATATGTATTGGTAACCTCATCAATTGTCATACCAATTCTTTTAGATTTTATTTTTTCTTTTGTATCTTCTCCTCTTGTATAATAGGTCTCTTGAAGACCACTTCTCATATAATAAGTTTTCTCGTCCAACAAAATGCTTGTCTTAAAATAACCCATTAATGCATGGCGAACCTCATGAGTTAACATTTCTAATTTTAAAGCTGGTGTTGCCAAATATTCTTCCACATGACTAGCCAAAATAATAGTCTGTGGATTTTGCTTTAAACTTGGATTATCAAAAACTTTAAAATTTGGTAAAAATATAGTAACTGCAGCACTTCCATCAGGCATAGAGCCATACCCATATTTTATAGATATTTCATTAACAGTCCCTATATCATAGATAATCTTAACCCGATTAAATAAATCATATAAAGGAAAATCACACTTTTTTCCAAAAGTCATATAGAAGCTCATATAGATTACAGTAATCATATCAAGCAGTTCTTCACTATAATTATATTTCTTAGCAATATCTTGTAATAAGAAATATTTTTCATCTAATAATTTATTAAATTTTGTACTATCCACTACAAAGGCCTCCTTTTATATTTACTTTTATTTTTTTCAGAAATATACCTTTCAATATCTTTGATATCAGAAGTTTCTACATAATATCCAATATAAGAAGTAGGATATTCTCTGTAGAAAAATGGATCATAGTCAAAACTTCCATAACCAGATTTTTCTGTAGAAAACCATACAATTTCTGGATTTTCTTGAGATAATCTTGAAATATCAGAACTGATGTCAAAGTCTGAAAAAACATAGATTTTCCTATCTCGTATGTTTTTTAATTCGTCATATAAAGTTCTATTATCATCGTCATAGATAGTACATTCAAAACCATTATATTTTTGTACAAAACCATTAGCTACTTTATGAACATTAATTCCATGAGGTAAAGCCTTTTTCATTTCTATTTTTCTTAAAATACTTTCATTATAAGTAAGATAAATTAAAGACCCTTTAACCGCAACACTGCTTATAGCATTTACGTACATTTCTAATGATGAATCATTAGAAGGGGATAAATCAAAAACATAAACATCAGGCTTAAAGGTAGGACTAATAAGATCATCCATAATTCTAAATTTTTGATTGGTTAAATAATGTTTTACAACTTCTTTTTTATTATATTTATAGGTTCCCTTTTGATACTTCTCATAGCTTATGGAAACTAACTTTTTTAAGGTTTTATAAATTTGAGTTGTTGTAACATCACTGAGCTTATTACTAGCACTATGTTTTCCAGAAGAATTTGAAGAGTTTTTAGTATCTTGTTGATTCTCTTCATCATAATTATCCATTAAGTCATCAAAATCATTATCCTCTTTTTCATGTTCATCATTTAAATTGGAGTCTTTTTCTTCATTTTTTAAAGTTTCTTCAGGACTTTGTTCTTGGTTTTCTTCTGCCTCTTGAGTAGAAGACTTATCACTGGACTCTTGTTCCTCGTCTTTTTCAGTTGAATCCTCTTTCGATTTTTCTAAAGACTCTTCAGAACTTTGTTCTTGACTTTCTTCTTCCTCTTGAGTAGAAGACTTATCACTGGACTCTTGTTCCTCACCTTTTTCAGTTGAATCCTCTTCTGATTTTTCCGAAATTTCCTCAGAATCTTGTTCTCCCTCTTTTTCTACCTCTTGAGTAGAAGGCTTATCACTGGACTCTTGTTCCTCGTTTTTTTCAGTTAAATCCTCTTTCGATTTTTCTAAGGCTTCTTTAGAATTTTGTTCTCCCTCTTTTTCTGGATTTGCTGTATTACTAGATTCTTGTTCTTGAGAATCATTTGATTCCAAAGAACTATTATCAGAATTTTGTTCCTGTCCTGTTTCTTGACTAGAAAAATCATCATTAGAAATTTGATCCTCACTATCTTCAGATTGATTGTTCTCATTATCTTGATTATTATTCTGATTTGTCGCAGAATTTTGATTCTCTGGCTGAGAAGAATTATTCTTTTTTTTAGAAGGATCTAATCTAAAATAATCACTAATAATCGGAGCAGGATAAGGAAAATCCTCTCCATAATCTAATAAATTTTCTAAATTAGGAAATTCAGTCATTTCTACCTATTCACTTTCTTAATACTTTGTTAGGAGTAATAACAGCTGCAGCTTCTGAAATAGAATTATAATAATTAGAAAAATCTGGTTCAACAGTGATATCATTTTCAATTCCAAGAAGACAATTTCTAAAGTTTGGATCATCAACAATTTTTCCAGTAGAGGACATAGTTAAAGAAGAAAAATAATCTGGATTTCGACCTTGATAAAATTGTGGAACAAAATTTCCAAATATACTTCTAGCAAAATAAGCGATTTCCCTTTGAAATGGATTTAAATTCACTATATTCTCATCATTTTCAAAATCATGGTCAGAAGTATATAATAAATATCCATCTTTGATTGTATACTTTGGATAAACATGTAAAGTTTTATTCTCTGAATCCTTTTCCTCATTCCATATAAAAACAAAAGTACCCTCTTCTACCGAAACTTCTGGATCATCAGACCAATGACTTGAACTTTTTGAGAAATTCAAAAATTCCAAATTCATTGATGCAAATTCATCAATCCTTACATCCCATCCTTTTTCTATCAAAGGTTCCCAATAATACTTTATACTATCTTCCAATTTAGAAGTTTTAACAAATAGCTTACGATCACTACTTTTATTAAATCGTTTACCATTAATAAAAGAAACTGGAATTGCAAGTTCTGGGTTAAACTTACACATTCTCTCTATTGCCTGAAATAATGGTTCTGCAGTGAATTTTTGAAAATATCTAAAATAATTAATATTCAAACTATCATCATGAGTAATTTTCAAATTAGAAGATTGATATGTATAATTTCCATTTTGAGAAGTCATCTTATCTAATGCTATACTAGGAACATGAGATAAAATCTTTACATTTAACCCAGATAATTTAAATTCTTTCGCTGTAAACTCTGAAAAATATAGTTTACTCCAATCAATATTTTGATCCTTATCATAAATAATTGTAATAATTGTAGAAAGTCCACGCATAAATAAACGTGGAGATATATATTCTTTATTCGCAATTAAAATTAATGTATTTTTATATCTCATCAAACCAATAAAATTATCTCCCTCAAAATCCAAAAAACCAAAGCGACTATTTGGATTACCTTTAAATTGAATTTTATGAAACAATATTTCTAGTGCTTTAGGGTCAGGATGAGTAATAACACCAAGCTCAATAATTTTCTCTTTGTTATCTTTATCCAAAAAAACCAATGTCTGATCCTCTTTCATGCTATCTAAAATATTAGCAACATCCTTCATTGGGTCTTCTGATTCATCCTCTTCAAAGATATATTCCCCGCTATCTTTTTGTTCTACATATTGTTCAACTAAACTATTCGGATCCTTAGTGCTCATATAATCTTCAGGATCACTTACATCTAAATCTAGTGTTTCATTTGTATAATTACTTTCTTGATTTTGATATTTAAACTTTTTAGTCAAAATATTTGTAACAATCTCTCTACTTTCATCATCTTTACCAAGTTTTCTTATCAAATTATGAATTCTTCTTGTATTACTAATTCCATTTTGATAAAGTTCATGATCACTTGTAATTGCAGAAGTAAGTTCTTGAAGAGCTGGTAATCGTGACAGTAATTCACAATTGCTATCCATTTGCTCATTATAAATAGCCTCATAAACTTTACAAATAAATTTTAAAAATTTAGGATCATGTTCAATATTTTCGAAATTGCGCAATAAAGTCTTATAAGCCAAAACTGGAGGCATTGATGGTAATTTGATTATGGAACATCTTCTAAGTAGGGCATCCGATAAATTTCTTTCATTATTCTTAGCTAAAATAACATATAAATTTTTTCTACCTTCTTTTGTTAATGCTAATATTTCATTATCTGCTGTTTCTATTTTTCCACTTTGTAAGAAATCTAGAAAATAAGAATCTAAAACTTCCCTTGCCTTATCCAATTCATCAACCGTTAAAACAACTTTTTTTCCAGCATTTGAGGTATGAATTGCCTTTGTTAAAATTCCTTCTGCAATAGATTTATCCGCATCTCCTTTAACAATAGCAGGAACATTATAAGTTGCTATCAATCGATCACTATTTGTTTCCTCTACACATTGTGTATAAATATATTCTGTATCTTGACCTAAATATTTACTAAAAACTTCGGATAAAAATGTTTTACCACATCCAGGATCCCCTTCTAACAAGATAGCAGAAACCCCTTTATTAGCTGCATTATTATAATATCTATAAAATAAATATACATCTTCTAAAACATCTGCACTAGGAAATGTATATCCTAAATTTTCAAATAACTGTTTAAACTCTCTCATATAGTATGTCCTCTCTAAAGTAGAAGGCTAAATCTATTCATTATAATTCCCATATTTTCTTTTATTTTTTTATAAAAATACCGTTTAAATATAGTAGGATTTATTATATCGTGAAACCATTAAAAAAACAATAAAAAAGGAAGAATTAATCTTGCCTTTTCTCGTTATTAAATAAAAATATTCTATCAATAAATTTGTGATTAGAGTTTGTATAAGAATCAATTACAGTTTTCCAAAATTGATAAGCAGATTCACTTCCAAGGGCGGGAGATACTTCCCAATTCCCCTGGTATAAGTCAAAACATAAATAAGCTGTCTTCTTACCAATCTTATTTCTACGATAACTTGGGATTACCATAAATTCTGCAATACTATGACCAGAAGAAAATTTCTGCATATAGGTATTAATCATCACAAATCCAAGTAATTTATTTGAATTTTTCTCTCTTATAAAGAAAGCATCACGATCATCATCTGTAAAATATTTTTCAAAATATTTATATTCATAAATTGCTTCTTCATTCATCTCATTTCCATCATGAAAACTTTCCTCATATAAAGAATATTGAAGCAAGCGATATAAGATATTTTTTTCATCTTCCTCTACTCTATCTAAATAAATTTCCACATCTATCACCTAATATCATTATTCTATACTTTAATACTTAAGAATAATATCTTGATTCCATCTTCTTTAAATACCCATGTTCTTTTGTATAATCATCATAATTGGTACCAATCATCTCTAAAAAAGCTATTTTTTGTTCTTCTAAAGCCCTTGAGTCAAACTTTAAACATTCTCCATAAACATTTCCAGCATAATCAATCGCAATATACCAATCATCATTATAAATAGATTGCTTCAATTGATAATATCTACATAAAGAAAATTTATCCAATTCATCAATATCTGCATTTTCATATCGAATCGCATTAATTACTTTTAATGATTCCTTTATCTCTTCACTAGAAGCAATCTGATAATCGACAATCTTTACTTCATTTCTTGGATCCATATAACTACATTCTGGATCTTTATATTTTATTTTTTCCAAATTCAAGGAAGAATCCTGATATACAATATCTAAAGTTCTATGATAACAATCAGTTTGTCCATAAATAGAATCCTGTTTTTCATAAATGGTTGGCATCGGAATATTTTTAGGAAATTGTTTTCCATCTGGTTTCGCATAAGCTTCTTGTCCAATACAAACTAACCGAATAGGTTCTTTTTCCGCTTTTCTTGAAATAGAAACAATATCACTAATAGCATCTAAAAAAGCAGGAATAGTCTCATCATTCTTAATTTTATGAAGACATTCAATACTATTCGCAATCAATACTTCTCCATTTCTTTTTAATGGAGAAAAAGCAGCAAGTTTATGATTTTCATCATATAGTAACAAAATTCTTCCATTTCTACAAAGAGTTGCATGAAGTAAATGATTATGTCCAATATCAGATACCCTAATACAACAGTTTCCCTTATATCCAAGGGTAAACGCAATTGGATCTTGAAGCTTCATCATCTGATAAGAATAACCATTATCACTTTTTCCCTCCACATAAGGAATACTAGATTCTACTCTATGTTTCATCTTTTTATATATATCAAGTAATTTTTTATAAATTTGCGGATTCGTCCTTCCAGTCTTATTTCCAAGACAAACATCATTCAAAATATCATTTTCTTCTAAACGATAATTATTTGGAGTAACATCAGTAATATTTCTTTCATTAGATATTTCTTTGAATATAATAGTAAGTTTACGAAGGGTAATATTTCCATGACATTTTTCCTTTATTTCATCATAATGATTATAAAAATAATTAAAATTTTTAAGTAACAAAGAAGCATTTCCATCCAACATTTCTCTAAAATGATTTTGATCTTCCCTAAAGAAAAGAAAATTTATAAATTCTTGATTAAGAATAGGAAGATATTTCTTTCCTTCCTTATAAAAAGATACATTAGATACATCCAATTTACTAACTTGATCAAAAAAGTGACGATCTACATTTCCATAACCTTTATTTAATATTTTAATTGTTCTTTCTAGTCCAAATACCATATACATCCTAATTGCATAAGCATATAAGTTAGAATATTCGTCCTCATTTCCCACTTTTAAATTAGCTAATATTTGATGAATATGTTTCACATTTAAAGAAAGCATTTGCTCAGGAGAAATTCCTTCTAGATAATTCAGCCAATAGAAAATCTGATTAAACTTTAAATAAAATATTGTTTTTAAAGGACTTGAAACAGAAAAAAGAATCTGATAATCATCTAAAGTAATATTCTGATTTTTCATCTTAAAAAACAAAGTCTGTTTGATCACTTCCTGACTTTTTTCATCAAATGCATAATCACGACATAAAACACTATATAAAAAATCTAAGAATATTGTTTTAATTTCTAAATTTTCTTCCATTAAGTCAGCAATAAAAGAAAAATAAAGATAATCAATTCCATTAAAACGACTATATCTCGTAAAAAAATGAGAAAATATTTCTTGAAAATTATAATTATTTGATATCATTTTCGAGTAAAAATCATCTTTCAAATAACTTTTAATAAAATTAAGATCTATTCCTGGACATTCTAACAATTGTGCTAACATAGGAGTCGTAAGTAAAGATAAAGTTCTCCAATCAATGATAACCCTTTTACTATTCCATCTTGTTAGTTGAATAAGCTTAACACCACTAGAAACAAAAGAGGAATAATCATCTGAAAGTAAAACATGATCACTAATTTTATTAAATAACTCTAATAGACTTCGCTTCCTAAAAGATTTTGTATTAAATATTTCGGAATCTGAGATTATATTATAAAATAATTTTACTTCGTCAATGTGTTTGAACATTTTCTGGCTTACTGATTTTGCATTACAAAACATAAGAATTCGCTGAAAAAACTTATTTTCAATCAATTGTTCAAATACTTTTGGACTTTTAATTGTTCCTAAAAATACTTCTAAATTTCTTATTTCTTTATCAGAGAAATAAAAGTTACGTTCATTATATTCTTTTTCTAATCTTTTTGCAGTTAAATTTTTTCTAGGAGTTAATAGTAAATTTTGAACTTTCACATCTGAAAACATAATTTCTTGAAAAAAAGCAGGACTCTTTCTAAAAATCGTTTTTAATATATCCGTGTCTTGAATATGAAGAATCGTATGAATTACAGAAGAATCTCTCAATACAATTTCTGCTTCATCTGAAGTTAAAGTAGATAATAACTTAAGAACACTCTTAATATCAGAATATTGATATGCTTTATTAAATTTCTGAATTTGATTTTCAGTAACTAAATCCATAAAGACCACTTCTCCTAAAAATACCTTTTATTTTACAACGGAGTAAAAGAAAAGACAACATAAAATGCTGTCTATAAAAAACGAATCTCATAATCTAATACTTTGCAAGAATCATCTAACAAGAATTTTCCTTCAAATATTTCTTTTTTAAATAAATAAGGAGTAAATTTTAAATTTTGATCAAATTGGTTAATTTCATATAGTTTATCAAAGTCTATCCACTCTAAAATACCTTCTTCAGAAGTATCTTTTAAAGTACCTGTATAATCTTCTGCGGTAAAAATAAAAATCATTCCTTCAATGGAATCTTTCCAATAAGAAATTCCTTGAAGCCTTGGATTAATTAAAGTAAGTCCCGTTTCTTCATAAAACTCCCGAATCATACAATCAAGTGGTGTTTCTCCTGACTCAAATTTCCCACCTGGAGGAGAATACACATGACCCCATTTCTTTTCAAAATGAATCATTAATACCTTATTATCTTTTTTTAAATAACAAGCTGTTGCATTCGCATGTACAGTACGATGTTTTTTTACAGTAAATACAACTACTCCATTTTTTTCTACTTCTTCCTGGCTATAATATCCTCTATTATAAAAAGCATCTACGGTTTCAGAAACATTTGGATGCCTAGAAGCAAAATCTTCTTCAAAGTGAGAAAGAACTGCTTTTTCTAAAGAATCATAATAAGTAATTTCTTTTACATCCATAATCAATTGTTCATCTAAATTAGGAAGTTTAGAAAAACAAATCGTATCTCCCACTCTAACCTGTTTTCTCTTCTCATCATTAACTCTATATTCACGTAACTTTAATCCTTGCTTCATTCTTAAAAATCCAGATTCATTTAATTTCATTTGATGTTCCATAAAAAATACCTCCTTCAAAAGAAAAAAGAAAAGAAATCTTTTCTTACATTACTCTACTAGAATTTTCTTTTTCTTTTCTTTCCCTTAATGTTGTTTCAAAAAGATGCTTTTTAGCCTGAATAATATCATAAGAAATATCATGACACCATTCAAGCGCAGGTTCTAAATTTTCTGTTCCTATTTGACTAGCAAATCTACTCATCGCAACTTCTTCTGGAGTTTTAGGATGAAGTGCAATAATAGATTGCCCCTCTATATTCCAGGCCTTTTCTTCAAAATAATTATACATAACTCTCATGGCAGCTTCTGTTTTTGTTATCTCACTCAACTGATCACCAATTTTTCCATGATAAGCTCTTCCTTGTTCAGAGACTACTACATAATCTAAAAGATGTGGTAAAACGTATCCACCTTCATATTCAAACATTTTTTCACCTCACATGTAATCTTTCCTATCTAATTCTATTCTATCAAAAAGAATTTTAAAAAGAAAGAACTAATTTTAGGAATCCATCGAATTACTAGGAAGTTCATACGCTATTAACTGTTCAGGAAGTAAATAAATATTTGGATTATATACAATCAAACTAGTATCAGAAGTACCAATTTCTTCAGCAACTGTCTTAATCGTATCTCCATCTTTAGTAATATAAACTTTAACACCTGGCTTCGGTACAATTAGTCTTTGTCCAGGATAAATATATTCATTAATTTCTAACCCATTCACTTCTGCTAACTGATTAGCTGTAATATTTCCAAGACTTCTAGAAATAGCGTATAAGCTATCTCCTTTTCTTACAATATAAGCTGTAAAACCAAGTGGCATATCTACTGGAATTATTATTTCAGTTCCAGGAACCAAAACATAGATATCCTCTAGTTTATTTTGAGTAATTAAATCTATCACACGAACACCAAAAGCCTCCGCTATAGAAAGAAGTGTATCTCCTTCTTTTACAATATATTTTTCCATAAAATCCTCCCATATCACTTTATGTAAAAGAAAAAAATTTTAGAACAAAGAAAAAAGAGTATTTCTACTCTTCTACATCCTCACTTTTATAAACTGCAACTCTATTCATTTTATTATATAAAAATTCATTATTAGATAGGATTCTTCTTTGACTTGTATTTTCTTGATAATAATATAAAGTATTTCCAACTACATAATAGAGAGTATCTCCATATAGATTAACATTATTTGGATTACTTACTTTAAATAAGAAAGTCGCATTCTTAGGAAAAGCTTTATAGATTCTATAAAATTCCCCAGTATTTGTATAATAGTAATAACTACTAGCACTTTCAAATATTTGAACAATAGATTCTTGTTTTAATAACTCAATATCTGAATAATCTTTTGTAAATTTTTTTTCAGTTGTAACAAAATCACGAATATTTAAAGTTTCCCATTTTTCACCATTATAATACTGTCCACCTAAAGATTCATTACCAACAACACGAACAGAGCGATTATTAATATTTACTTCATACTGAACCATATGATCTTTATCAAAATAGTAAACCTTGCCATCTTCTACACCATTAATATAAGTATTCATAGAAACAGTATCTGGAAATGTAATATTAGAAATATCACTATTTGTAATGTCAAAAATCCTAAGTTCTGTAAAGTCAAATACTCTTTCAGATTGATAAATTGGTACAAGATAATAATGATCCACTAAAATTCCATGTTGATTTTCATATTTATCCCAAGGGAAAAATGTAAGTTGTCGATTATTTTTTAGTGAAAAGACATCAACACCACGATAATTATAGAAAACAATTCTATCATTTTCCAAAATATTATTAGCGTACACTGTAGATTGCCCTACTTTAGAATTTTCACCTTTTTCCTCATGAAAAGCTTCTACTGCAATAGATTCTTTCTTTAAGTCTTCTACAAATTTTTTTACTAAATCATTATCCTTTACAGCTTGATATCCATAAGTAACACCTTGAACACTACATTCTATATTATGTGTAAAACTTTCCTTTTCTAACACAGGATAAACACATAACATTTGATCGTTTTTAGCAACTTTTATTTCTTTAACAATATTCTTTTTCTTTTGATAAAGATTAGGTACTGCATATGTGAATGTTCCCTTATCAGAAGAAAGCTCTAAATAATATTGATCATCTAAAGATTTATCATATTTTTCTTTAATATTAAAAGTAATATCGTCCACTACATATTCATAATGTACCTCATGACTTTTCTTCAAATAAGTAATAAGCCATTGTCCACCAAAAAATAAAATCATTAATAAAATAATAATTGATAATACTTTCTTCATAATTGCACTTCCTATTCTACTATTATTTTACCCATAAATTCATTTTTAGTAAATAATTAAATTTTAAATAAAAGAAAAAGATATGCAAAATTATAAAATTACATATCTTTTTTAATTTTTTGCTTTTTTGTTCTCATACAAGAACCAACCATTTGTTCAATTTCTGGTAAAGCACTTTTATCAATATTAGATAAAGTGATGAACTCTTTTGCAGTATCAATATGAATTTTTCCCCAAATTACTCCAGACAATACTTTTAAATCATTAAATAAATCTGGTGTAATGGAATCAAAGAAATATCCAAAAACCACTCTTTTTCTACCAATAATAATTCTTTCATCTGTAAGTGCTATTACGGCAGTAGATAAAAAATCAAATGGATTATTATTTTTTTGTGCTGCAAAAACATAAAGAACCTTTTCATTAGAACCGATATATTTTTCTACAATTCTAGAATTCTTTTTTAATCTCCAAGCAATCGTCATAGGATGCTTTTTCTTAAATTCAAGAGCTCTATCATAAATGCTCACCATTAAATCACGTCCTTATTCTGTTATAATACCGTTATCTTTTAAGAATTGAACCATGGAATCTGTTGGCATACCACCCTCAGAAACAGTAGTAATATTTCCTCCATCTACAATAATAAAAGTTGGTGTTCCAAATCTTTGTAAATCATCATGAAGTATAGTTAATTCATTATACTCTTCTTCTGTCATAGCATTAAGATTCAAATAATTAATTTCTACCCCATATTTAAATACGATATGTTGTAAAATTGGTTTTTGATTAACGCACCAATAACAATCATCTGTTCCAAGCATTACTACTTTCTTTTCATTATTTTCTAACATACCTTTTAAATCACTCATACCAATAGAACGAAGATCAGACATTTCACTTTCTAGAATAACTTCATCGTCTTTCAATAATGGATTTTTCTCTTCCTGTTGTGAAGTTGTTGGATTTTTATCATTCTTACGATCTCCAGTATTTTCAGAAACTAAATAAATAGCACCAAAGAATACTAAAATGACAAGAACAATAATAACTATATTTTTGATTTTTTCTTGTTTTTCTTTTGTCATAGACATACCCTCCTAAATTTTTAACTCTCACACCACAAATTATAGCATACTCTCAACAAATTTGACAATTCTTTCTAGCAATTTATCTATATATTGAAAGATTTTTCCAAGAGTATAATCAATAAGTTCTTTAAAAAAGTTCTTCTTTTCTTCAGAAATAGAATCGTCTTTTTTCTCTTCAGACTTGGCTTCTTCATTCCTAACAGTATCTTTCTCATCGTTTTTAGTAGATTCACTAGACCAAATACCTTTTTTATCTAATTTCGCTTTTTCTTCTATTTCTTGCAAAATTTCTGTATATTCATAATCTCCATATAAATAAGCAACTTTTGCATATCCAATATCTACCAACTGTTTTTGTAAAAGTTCTCCATCTACAAAAATCCAAGCAAGAGTTCTACCATATTTATCTGTCATACCAGCAGAACCATCGTATTCTAATTTTATTTCTTTTGCATTTGTTAGACGATTACAAGTATATTCACTAGCGTCTTTTCCATATAGTTCCACTTCCTTCGTAGGATGAACTGTTTCTGGCGTGTCAATTGCTAAAAATCTTGTCTTAATAACAGAACCATCATTTAACTTAAATCTAGCAGTATCCCCATCCACACATTTTTCAAGTGTTACAATATCACTACCACTAATTCCTTTCTTTTCAGCATAAACACCACTAGGACAAATGATACAAATCATACATAACATAACACCAACAAACTGTAATCTTTTTTTCATAATACCTCTACTCCTTCTATTGATATTTCCATATCTCAACAATTTCTTTTTGTTTCTTTGTATTTCTTAAAAACTTAGATAATTTAAATTTTCCAACTTTTCGAATAGAAAAAATATCTCCTTCCACTAGCTGTATAGTTCCATTTACTACTTCTTGATAATTTAGTAAAACATCTCCATGCTCTATTAATTTTGAACCCTCTTGTCTACTACACTTAGAAAGTAAACTAACAATATGATCAATTCTTCTACTACTGATAATTAAAGAAAATTTAGAAAAACGTTCTCTTACTAATACAATTTCATCAACTTTAGTAAGTGAAATAAGTTCATGTTTTATTTGATAGAAATTCTCTTCTAAAAATTTATTTAATCTAGTTAAATTTGTTAAATAGAAATACCCCTCTTCTACAAAAATATCCCCAATAATTTCAGGTTCATACCCAATAGAAAATAACGTTCCTAATATATCAGAATGTGTAATCTTTCCCTTAAAAAAGCTTTTATAAATCGTAATTGGATGAATATCTTTACCAAAGATTAAAACACTCTTTTCACAAAAATCATGAACAGATACCACCTGATAAGAAATATTTTCATAATCTAATACTCTAGTTACTAAAGTTACCTCATAAGGATTTAAGAAATTAGTTGATTGAGATATACCAGTTTTCAAAAATATTTTATATTTATCTAAAATATTAGAAATTAATATTTTCTCTGACTTTTTATACCCATTCCATAAATTTATCTTTTCATATTTCATATTATCCCCATATCATTATAACTCATTTCTAAAGAAGAATAAAAGTTTTTTATAGGTACTTGACACTATAGAAAAAGGAGAAATCAATTGATTCCTCCTAACCAAATAATTATTAAGAAAGTAAACTTCCCTTTACTACATTAGAATTATTAGATTTTGTCGCAATTAATAAATCTACTAAATCGGAAGTTACATCTATATAATTAACAATAATACTAGAACCCTCTATTGTAGAAGCATTAGTAAACATAGAGGCATATCCTGTTAAATTTGAATTAGAAATTGTAATAGTAGTACTCAAATTATTACATTCATTAAACATGAATTCCATATCAGTAACACTTGAAGTATCAAAACTAGACAAATCTAAATTTTCTAAAGCTGAACATTTATTAAACATGTATCTCATATCAACAACATTTGAAGTATCAAAATTACTTAAATCTAAATTTGCCAAAGCATAACATTCACTAAACATATATCGCATATCTGTTACATTTGAAGTATTGAAATTACTAATATCTAAACTTGCAAGGACTCTACATCCTCCAAACATATTATTCATATTAGTAATATTGCTGGTATTGAAATTACTGATATTTAAACTAGTTAAACTATAACAATATTTAAACATTCCAACCATAGTAGTCACCTTAGAAGTATCAAAGTTATTCAAATCTAAGTTTGTTAATCCTACACATTCACTAAACATAAACTTCATATTGGTAACAAGTGAAGTATTGAAATTATTTAATTTTAAACTTGACAATTTATTACATCTCACAAACATACTGTCCATACTTGTAACTTTTGATGTATCAAAATTACTTAAATTAATATTTATTAGACCTCTACATTCATTAAACATAGAACCCATATCAGTAACATTGCTTGTATCAAAGTTATCCAAGTTCAAACTAGTTAAACTCCTACA
>CATLHA010000009.1 GCA_949948745.1 uncultured Caryophanales bacterium | reverse complement strand
AATTATATTTAACTAATTCATCTCCAACTGCCACATCATATTGATATTGATTATCTGGGGGTCTATGACTTTTACAATATTCTAATACTTCTCCTGTTGGATTCGTAATACATTGTGTGAGTGCATTATTAGCAGCTGTCTTTAATGCATTTTCTGCCTCCTTAAATGCCTTATTTCTTGAACTTGCCATATAACTTCGATATGTTGGAACCGCTATCGCTAAGATGATACTTAATATTACGATTACTGCCATAAGTTCCACTAATGTAAATCCCTTTTCTTTCATTACAAACTACTTCCTATTCTTCTTTACTATATGTTTATAGTATACCCCCCCCCCAGGCCTTTTTGCAAGAAAAAGTTAACACATAGTAAACTTATAATATCTTTTCTTTGTGGTTTTTATTTTGAAAAGTAAATATTCTATAGAGAATTCAAAAAAAGCAATTCAAATAAAAACTGATATTTAGAATGGACTATTGATAAGTATTCTATTTATCAGTTTTTCTTTTTCTCTAAATTATGCAACAAGCACTCCTTTTATAACATTAGCGCTTGATGATTTTGTTCCTATCATTTGATCTATCACGGTTGCTGCTGCACTGTTATAATTTACAGTTATACTACCACTTGTGGAACTTGTTAGATAGAACATTCCTTGATAGGTTGCATTTGGACATCTAATTGTAATTGTTGCTGATATATTTTTACTATTAGAGAACATATAGTTTAGGCTTGTTACTTTTGAAGTATCAAAATTACTTATATTAATATTTCCTAAATTTGTACAACTAGAAAACATACTTTGCATCGTAGTTACATTTGATGTATTAAAGCTACTTACATCTAAATTTACTAAGTTGATATCATTATAAAACATTTCTATCATACTAGTTACTTCAGATGTATTAAAACTACTTAAATCTAATGATGTTATATTTTGACATTCTTTAAACATAAATGCCATTGTTGTAACATTAGAAGTATTAAAGTTTTTTACATTGAGTGTGTTTATACTCTTACATCTATCAAACATGCTATACATAGTTGTAACTTTGGATGTATCAAAATGACTTACATCTAATACTGTTACCTTTTCACAACCCTTAAATGCACTATACATGTTTGTTACATTTGCAGTATTAAATCCGCTAACATTTAAGGTTGTTATACTACCACAATTTAAAAACATAGATTCCATTGTTTTATTTAGTGTTGTATTGAAGTTGCTTACATCTAGTATTGTTACTTTACTACAATTATAAAACATACAACCCATATTTGTGACTTTTGCTGTATTAAATCGACTCACGTCTAAAGTTGTAATGTTTCCACAATTAGAAAACATTTTATACATATCTGTAACTTTTGCTGTATTAAAACTGCTTACATTTAATAATGTTAATGATTGACATTCATTAAACATCTTATACATTGTTGTAACATTTGAAGTATCAAAACTATTTAAATCTAGTGCTTCCAAGCTGATACAATCAGAAAACATTCCTTGCATATTATTTACTTTTATTGTATTGAAACTACTTAGATTCAAATTTTTGAGATTGTTACAGTTCCAAAACATATTTAGCATTGTTGTAACATTTATTGTATTAAAATTACTTGTATCTAGTGTTTTTAAACTTCTACAATAAGAAAACATTCCTTGCATATCTTTAACTTTTGCTGTATTAAATTTACTAACATCTAAGCTTGTCAAACTACTACACTTATGAAACATATTTTGCATAGATGTAACTAAAGAGGTGTCGAAAGTATCTGGATTTATGTTTAAAGTTGTTAATTTATTGCAATCGAAAAACATTCCTGCCATTGTTGTAACGTTTTTTGTATTGAAGTTACTAATATCTAAACTTTCTAATTCATAACAGTTATTAAACATATTTGACATATTGGTTACTTTTTCTGTATTAAAGCTACTTACATTTATTGTTTTTAAATAATTTGCATTACTAAACATAACTCTCATAGTTGTTACATTGCTAGTATCAAAACTAGAAAAATCTAAATTGATAGCGCCAGTACCTGCAAACATTGCAGTCATATCGGTTACTTTTGATGTATCAAAGCTACTTAAATTGATTTCTTGAAGTTTAGAAGTCCCACCAAGCATCCATTGCATTGTTGTTACATTTCTTGTATCAAAGTGGCTTAAATCAAGTGATGTTAAGTTTAAATTATCTCGAAACATATTTAACATAGTAGTTACTTTACTTGTATTAAAATGGCTGACATCAATAGTTTTTAAGTTTTCACACCAACCAAACATATAACTCATATCAGTTACGTTAGAAGTGTCTAAATACTCTAGTCCTTCAATCGTTTCTAACCTAAAGAATTCATTAAATAAATATGAGCTATTTTCATTTGCTACAATTCCATTTTCTCCTTGGATATATACTGTATAAGTCGTTTGGTCTTCTACATTTGGAGATACGAAGGCAAGCACACTTTGATTTTCTTCTGCGGAAACATCAAATGACTCTAATACATTGTATACATCATAGAATCCATCCTGAAATACTACTTTAGTTACTGAATCTTTGTATTTCCAAATTTTACTAGTTCCAGTTTTATCTGCTACCTGTAAAATAGCAGTTGGTGCAACATAGATTTCTCCATCCATTGATTTTGAAAATGATAGCTGTTTCCATTCTGCTTTTAGAACAACATCATCTTCTGGCATAATAAAATAATCTTCACTAATTTGATTTGCATCTGTTCCTATTACTTTCCATCCATTAAAGATATAACCTTCACATACTGGAATTTTATTACTAATTTCTACTTGATCTAATACAAAATAATTACCCCCTGCTGGCATGTTTTTAACAGTACATCCATTTGGTGCATTATCTTCATAGATCACTTGATAATTATTTGAAAGAATTGGTGTTTTTGTACTTGTTACATCTTCTATACTTTCATCTAGCCTTGTTTTTAGCTCTTCCTTAGTATTTGTTGAATAAAATCCAGCTTGTCCAAGATATTGATCTTTTAGTTTTGCCTGAATTGTCATTCTTACTTTAGAACCAGAAATCAAATTATAAATTGACCAGTGTATACTTTGATTTGATTTATCAAAATTAAAAGCACCTTGACTAACAGTAATATCATTACTACTTTCTACTTCAAAATATTTTGTATCAATATAATCTGTTAGACTAAATTCACTATAAGGAACTGCTGCAGAAGCTGCATCAAATAATACATTATTATCACTTTCTAAATTGACCAAATACTGATTATCACTTATTTTTTTTACTGGATCTAGTATGTCATTCCCCATACCATATTGAACCGCATTAATTGTAATAAATGGGTAGTTATCTTTCAAATAATTAAAGTATCCTGATTCATTTGGTAAATCTATACTTGGAAAACTTCCTGTTAAAAATAATACGATACAATCATGATTATCCATAGGAGTGTATGTTTCTAATAAATTTCCAACATTTAAAAGTGCTTGATAATAATTAGATTTTCCATTAAACATTAATTTATCAATTTCTGTTTCTATTAGTTCTAAATTATCTGTGAAATCTGTCTTAATATCTGATGAGGATTCAAAAGAGATTAAACTCATTTTATTTCCTTCTATTGATAATAGTTTTCGTGCCAATTCTATTGCATCATTTTTTGCTTTGTTTAATTTGTTTCCTGTCATCGACACTGAAATATCCATAACTAATATAATATCCGTATTTTGATATTTAGCTTTTGATATTGTGTCTACATCAAATGTAATCTGTACTTGATTTTGTGCTATCCATTTTGCACTTTTTTCTACCTTCCATGAACCGGCTTCTTTGTTTTCATAGTTGGCATTTTCTGACATAAAACTAATACTCTTTATTGATTCTTGTAATGAATATGAATTTAATAGTATACCTGATAGTATGAGCAACGTGCCCACAAAAATCAGTGATATTATCATTATGCTTTTTTGATATTTTCCTTGATTTTTTCTCATATTATAATCCCCTATTCTGATTATCTATATATTTATATTATACCCCCCCCCCAGGTAAATTTTTCAATATTAACTTCTTGTAAACATAAAAAAAGAAGATTTTTTTCTATCATCTTCTAAAATATTAAAATCTAGCATTTTACTAATCCTTTTAATCTTCGAATCACTTTTTTCTCAATTCTAGAAATATAGGATTGGCTGATTCCTAGGAGGTCTGCTACATCCTTTTGTGTCATTTCCTTTTTTCCCATTAAACCATATCGAAGCATTATAATCTCTTTATCTCTTTTATCTAATTTTCCAATTTCTCTCATTACTAAATCTCTTTCGGTTTCTTTTTCTATTCCTTTGGTCACTACATCAGGTTCTGTTCCTAAAATATCTTCTAGATGAAGTTCATTTCCATCTGCATCAAAACTTAATGACTCATCGAAACTTACCTCTGTTTTTACTCTCTTATTTTTTCTTAAATACATTAGGATTTCATTATCAATACAACGTGATGCATAAGTTGCTAACTTAATGTTTTTATCTTTACTAAATGTTTTAATTCCTTTGATTAGGCCAATTGTACCTATGCTTACTAAATCTTCCAAATCAACTCTTGTATTCTCATATTTTTTAGCTAGAAAAACTACAAGTCTTAAATTATGTTCAATTAACTTATCTCTTGCAAATAAATCCCCATCACATGAAAGTTCTATATAAAACTCCTCTTCTTCTTTTTTTAATGGTTCTGGTAATCTGTCCAATGCTCCCACATAAAACAGTGTATTTTTCTTTTCTATCAATGATACAATCAATAAAAGTATTTCTATCATGGTATTCCTCCTTTTTTCTAATATATGATAGATAATCTAATTATAGAAACTATTCTATCTAAAAATTGTCGAAACCTATGATTCTTCTGTAATTTCATCCTCATGTAAAATCATAGATACCCCATCTATATGAAATGGTTCCTTACTTAATCCAATTAAAACTTTAGATATTTCCCGTTTATTGTCAATAATCATTTTATCAAAAAAAATACATGGGATAATACCAGTAGATTGTAATCCATGATATGGAACATATATCATTTTATCTTTTTTTGTTATTTTAAAATTTGGATCGTATAATAGGTGCACTGGTCTAGAAGAATAAGGATCATAAAGTTTATTTCCTGTATCTAAATATCCAGTATATTGATATTTCTTTTTACCCTTTACTAGTTGAATTAAATATATTGTTTTGTTTCTTTTCTTTTGATAAATATTTTGCTTAATGTATATAAATAAAATTAGTGGACCAATTAAAATGATTAAAATATAATTTAAATGAAATTGATTAGATACAAATACATTTTTGATTACTTCATAAGAAAATTCTAAATTTAGATAATACAGAAATCCTCCTAACAAAATACTTGTAAAATATAAATATAGTAGATTAGTTAATAGTTCTTTTATTGTATGATATTTAAATGTACACAAAATCATGAAAATAGAAACAATTAACTTCATAAAAAAAAGTTCTAAACTATTAAAAGAAAAAAATAAGAGAAATGTACTGAGACTTCCAACAATACCACCAAGAATAATTCTCCTTATTTTAACATTTCTTTTTAAAATAGCATTTACTGTTAAAAGAAGAAGAAAATCTAGAAAAAAATTCAATAAAAAAACTAGGTCCAAATAAACTTTCATTTTTTCTTCACCTAGTTTTAGTATAACTTTTCTTATTTTAATATTTTGTCGAAGTACAAAAGAAAAACGCTTATTCTTATTCAGCGTCTTTTTTTACTTCTTCTTTTCCCTTATAGAAACCACATGCTGGACAAACTCTATGTGGACGAATCATTTCTCCACAGTTTGGGCATTTTGTAGTCCCTACGGCTGTTAATGCATTGTGACTTCTTCTCATTCTTTTTCTTGTTTTTGATACTTTTCTGAATGGTACTGCCATATTATCACTCCTCTCCCAACATATTCGCTAATTCACTAAAAGGGTTATTAGTATTCTTTTCTTCTTCTGTTACTAATTTCCACCCATCCCCTTGATAGTCGCTAAAATCTGTGACCTCTGTTTGTTTCAAAGGAACTTCTAGAACAATATTTTGCCATAAAATGTCTATAATATCAAGTGTTTTTTCATACTTTAATTGTTTTTCTTCTATATTTTCTTCAATTTCAAAAGAAAATGGGTATGAAATAATTTCTAGGCTTATGGAATCTTCAATTTTCATGACTCCTTCTAGATTGGCTTCTAGTATCAATTGTTCATTGCTTAAATGAACTCTCCCTTTTACTGTTACTGGTCCTATACCCTTGATTTTTGAATCTACTAGAAAAGATTCATCAAAAGAAACTTCTTGATTAATTAAAATTTCTTTTACTTCTAGATTTAACAAATCTGTTAGATCAATGATCATGGAACCACCACCGCTTATTCATTATACAGTATTTTCTTTCTTTTTTCAATATTTTTTTTGCTTTTGTATAAACGGGATTTCACTAAACGTTAAAAATAATAACAATATACATATTAATTTTCTACAAGTACACCCTTTACAACATTTGCATCAGGTGATTTGCTGTTTATCATTTCATCAACTAATGCTTCTGTTTGAGCTGTATAATTAATTGTCACTATTCCTTGCTTTCTTGATGTACCATAAAAAATATCAGGATAACTAACTACATTAGGATTTTTAATTGTAAGTGTTGTTGTTAATAATTCATCATATGTAAAGAAATTAGAAAAATCTGTAATATTTGATGTATCAAAAACTCCTAAATTCAAATTTTCTAGCTTTTTACAATTATAAAACATATTTTCCATACGCATTACCTTAGAAGTATCAAAATGACTAACATCTAAGTTGACTAAATTCTTGCATCCATAAAACATATTATGCATATCTATTACATTTAAAGTGTTAAAACTACTGATATCTAGATTAGTTAATGAATAGCAACTCCGAAATATACCACTCATATCTGATACAGTTGAGGTATCAAAATTAGAGAGATCAAGTTGTGTTAAACTCTCACAATGATAAAACATATTTCTTAGTGTGGAAACATTTTGTGTATTAAAACTTTTTAAATTTATGTTTATCAATCCAGTGCAATCTCGAAACATGCTGTCTAAAGTTATTACATTTGATGTATCAAAATTACTTAAATCAAGTTCTGTTATACTTCTACATTCTCTAAACATAGAATCCATATTAGTCACCTTATTTGTTTTAAAATTACTAATATCTATTGAAGTTAATAAATTACATTGCCTAAATAAGTCTACCATCGATGTAACATTACTAGTATCCAGTGTACTTATATTGATTTCTACTAGTTGCTTACATCCCATAAAAGCTGACTCTATATTTTTTAAATTTGGTGTTTGAAATGATGAAAGATCAATTTTTGAAAGACTATTACATTTATAAAACATATATCTCATATGAGTTACATTTTGAGTGTTCCATCCTTGTAAATTTATATTTTTTAGACTGCTACATCCTAAAAAAAGTGCGTTTAAATATCTTACATTTCTTGTATCAAAACTACTCAAATCTAATTCTATTAAACTCATACAATTTCTAAACATATCTCCCATATTTTGAACATTTGTGGTATTTAAATACTTTATATTTTCTATGCTTTCTAGTTTACTAAATCCATCAAAAAAATAGGAACAATTTTCATTTACAATGATTTCATTTTCACCTTGAATATATACAGTATATGTTGTGTTATCTATATTGGGCACTAAATATCCTACGACTCCATAATTCTCTGTTTCAGAAAGATCCCAACTTTCTACTGATCCTGGAACATTTTTTATTTGGTCTTGAAAAACTATTTTAGTGATCTTATCTTTATATGTCCACATCTTTTCACTATATCCTTCTGTTATACTCTGAAGATATGGTTGTTGATATGTTTGAACTATTCCATCCATGCTTTTTTCAAGACTTATATTTGTCCATTCTGCTACTAATGTAACATCACCTTCTGGCATAATAAAATAGTCAGTATTTAATTTTGTTACTTCCTTTGTAGTTATTTTCCATCCTTGAAATTGATAATTATTACATTTTAAATTAGTATTTTCTATTTCTACTTTATCAAATACATTATGATTTTCAGATGGGATATTTTGAACTTCACAATTACTTGGTTTGTTTAACTCATAATGTACTTGGTATTCTGTCTTTAGAATAGGAGTCTTGTTCTCCGTAATATCTTCTGTTATTGTTGCTATTTTACTCTTCACACTTTCTCGTTGATTTGTTGACAATATTGTTTCCTTTATTCCGTCTTTTAAGTAAATATCAATTGATATACTACTATAATCTCCAGAAATCATATTGTCTAATATCCATGTTACCTTTTGATTTTCTTTATCTAATATAGCTTTTCCTTTATCAACTTTGATATCATTTTCTTCTTGTATATAAAAATATTTTGTATCAATATAATCTGTCAATTCAAATTTACTGTATGATTCCACTATATCAGTCGATTTCTTTAAAACATCTAATAAATCATCTTTAGATGCTGTATATTGTTCATCAGTTATTTCAGTCAATGATTCTATAATTTCACTTTTTTCATATTGAATTGCATTTATATGAACAAATGGATATCTTGTTTTCAAATATTGATAATAGTTATTACTAACTTTTATATTTGAACTTCCTGATGTTAAAAGTAATACAATACATTCTTTCTCTTCTTTAAAGGTATATTCACTAAAAAGTTCTTCCAATTTCAAAAAAGCACTATAAAAGTTTCTTTTGTTTTCAAGTTTAATGTTGTTAATACTATTTTCTATTTTTCTTTTATCATTTGTTAACTCTGATATCACTTGTGCTTTATTATTAAATGATATGATAGATAAATTATTATTTGAATTTGATAGTAGTATGTCTGTAAAATCTATAATATTTCTTTTTACATTTTCTATATTCTCATTTTTCATAGAATCAGATGCATCTAATAATACAAAGACATCTGTATTTGAATTTTTCTTTTTTTCTACTGTATCTATGTTAAATGTGATTCTTGCTTTTCCTTTTTCTACCCAATTTGCACTTTTTTCTATTTGAAAGCTTCCTGGTTCTTTTTCATTGTAATTTAATTTTTCAGAGGTAAAGCTAATACTTTTTATCGGTTCTGTAAATGCAAAAGAATTATAAAGCAATCCAGTTATTGTAAACAAAATTCCTATAGTTACCAAAGATAACAGAATCAGCTTATTTGACATTTTTCTTTCCTTTTCTTTCATATTATAACTTCCCATCTTATCTTATATATCTATAGTATACCCCCCCCCAGGCGTTTTTGACAAGAGGAAAATTATCAACTTAGGAAAAGAAAAAAACAAAAAAATAATACAAGAATTTTTTTCTTGTATTATTTTATACTTTCTATAACCAAAACTGAATCATATAATAAATCTTATAAAATAATGCTGGCATTGTGGATTTTAAAGTATAACTAATATCAGTAAATAGTAAAAAGAAATTATAAATAAGTGCGATAACAACTATTGTATATAAAATCTTATTTAATACTTTTGTATTTTCTTTTTTATTTTTCCATGTTTCAAAAATGTTTAATAGTATAATTCCTGTACTTAAAGCAAGAAGCCATTCAAAATCTAAAGTATATCTTGGTAATATTCCTGCCATATTGGTGTCTAGGATTAGAATTATAATGCTAGAGATGCTAAACAACATTGTAAGATTGTATAGTTTTTTATCTATAAAGAAGTTTTTAAATTTAAAGAATAGCAGTCCTATAATTAGAAGTGGCGACATAGCTAAGATACCACCATACATATTCTCATAAATTGTAATTCCTATATAATTGGTATGCAAAGGTAGCGTTTCAATAAATGGAAATATACTACTAAATCTTGGAACTGAAAATAGAAAATAGTATAAACCTAGTCCAATTCTTTCTAAATGAAATCCTCTTTTTGTCATATCATTTGTGGTTAAGTTATAGTTAGCACCAAAGTCAAAAACTGAACCGAATCTTGCATAATTATACCACATACACAGAATAGCGATTATTATGTATGGAATCATGAAACTAAGCAATTCTTTTCTTCCTTCTTTGGAAAAAATTCTTTTTTCTTTGATATAATCTTTGAATATGATAATTGAACAAAAAGATATTAATAACAATTGAGGCCTACATCCTGCGACTAGTGCCATAGATAAAGAACCTAAAAATAAATATTCTTTATTTAAACTATGATCTTTTTTTATACTACACAACCAACAATTGATTCCAAGTAAACTAAACATAATTCCAAAGAGGATTGGTATGGAGTAAAAGTCTGGCCTTTTTGCTGCATATAGTAAAATAAAATGATTACCTAGGAGAAAAAATAATAGAATTAAACATAAACTTCCAATACTTGTATTTTTTGTATATTTTTGAGCAATATGTTTCATTAATAACAAGAACCCTGCTGTAATAATAGTAAGTGCTATCCATACTACAAAATTACTTGATAAATGATGCCCTGTTACTATATAAAATGGAAGATATGTAAGAAGCACTGGTACTACTCCAAAATACACATAATACTTTCCATTATAGTATGCAACATCCCATAAATATTCTTTTTTACTATTTTTTAACTTCTGTTGTCTCGCTTTTGTATTGTATGGATTATTGATTGTTTTAAGTTCTTTAGTTGGTTCCTTTTCTAAATAGATTTTTCCTTTTGATAAGGATTCTGCTAATAAAGGATATTCATCTACTGATACTCCACCATCAAAATTCAAACCAAAGCAAGTACCTTTTCGAAATACAGGATTTAGATTAGTAAGTATAAGTGTAAACATACTAATTCCAATAAAAAATACAATTAAAATCTTATTTATTTTTCTTGAATGGTCTTTTACTTTTTCTTTATATAGGGAAATGCTTGGTCTAAATAAGTGAAAGAAGGAAACAATTGTAAATAAGAGTAAAATTCTAACCACCGATATTTGAATAGGTATGATTGGATTTAGAATAATTTTATTAACTTGAAATGTATTATTTTTATATAGTCCTAAAAACAAGAAATCGCTATCATATGTATTATAAATTGTTTTATAGTAACTTTTTTTAATATTTTGATAATGCTCTGTTAAATTTAATAATTGATAAGTTTTGCTTTCTTTATCTAAAGCATAAACTCTCCACCTAGTTAATTTATCTTGTTTGTTTTCTACATCTAAATATATACTATTTAAATCTATCCCTTTTACTGGTATTTGAATTCCCTTTTGTTTTTCTTTGCCTATAATTTTTTCTTCTATTTTATAGTTTTTTACTTCTTTTAATTTATTATTTAATGTCAAAAAATGTTGATATGAAAAAACAAAACATTCTAGACTAAGAATAATTACTAAAATTTTTTCTAGTCCTAAGATTTTATTATCTTCTCGACGATTTTTTCTAAAGACAAGAGAAAGAATACACTGTATTAATAACAGAATCGTAAATAAGAGTATCCCCTCTTCTAGAACACTTTTTGAAATTGTAGATAGATTCATTATGTAAAAAATAATACTTCCTATAATAAGACTTATAGAGAGTCTAATTCCTACTTTTTCACCTATTCTCTGTTCCTTCCAAAAGAAATAATCACTTAAGCAAAAAAATAAGTTTAATAAAATAAATATAAAAATAAATATCATGATTTTCTCCTATTACTCAAGAGGTATAGTTTATTGCTTCTACGAATTAGTTTATCAGAAAGAAATATATTCGTCTATAAGATGTTACATAATTTCTTCTCTTATTTTGAGATATTTGCTATAATAAAGAAAAACTTTGAAGGGAGAAAGATATTTTGACTAGTGTTGGTGTTATTGCGGAATATAATCCGTTTCATAATGGACATTTATATCAACTTAAAAAGATTCGTGAAATGGAGCCTGATGCTTTAATTATTGCGGTCATTACAACTACTTTTACTCAACGTGGTACTCCTAGTATTTTAAATAAATATGATAAAACTAAAATCTGCTTAGAATATGGAATTGACTTAGTTGTAGAACTTCCCTTTCCTTTCGCAACACAGGGTGCCGATATATTTGCAAAAGGAGCAATTCAAATATTAACAGAACTAGAAGTAGAGAAGCTTTATTTTGGTAGCGAATCAAATGATATAGCTAACCTTGTTCGTCTTGCTGAATTTACCTTTAGTGATGAATATCAGAATCGAGTATCGTCTTATTTGAAGAATGGAATGAACTACCCGACTGCCTTGAATTTGGCTTTTGACAATCACAATATGGTAACTACCCCTAACGATTTATTAGGACTTTCCTATGTGAAAGAAATATTAAGGCAAAAAAGTAAAATAATTCCTGTGTCAATACAAAGAACAAATTCTTATCATGGAAAAGAAATAACTTCTGATATTTCAAGTGCTACTAGTATTAGAGAAGCTATAAAATGTGGAATTGATTTTAAGAATACTGTTCCTCCCCTTTGTTATGAAATATTGAAAAAAGTAAAATTCGTAGACGATAATTATTTTGCTTTGCTAAAATATCAAATCATTTCTTGCCCTGATCTTTCAATTTTTCAAACTGTTGATGAGGGAATTGAAAATAGAATCAAAAAAGAAATAAAAAATGCAGAGAATTGGGAAGACTTGGTACAAAGATTAAAGACAAAACGCTATACTTATAATCGTATTCAAAGAATGCTTTGCCATATCCTATGTAATTTTACTAAGAAGGAAGCAGAAACTTTTTCTAACATTTCCTATATACGCATTTTAGGTTTTAACACGAAAGGAAGAACATACTTAAATAAAATAAAAAAGAACATTTCTATTCCTATGATTACTACTTTATCTAAAGGAAGCAATCAAATGTTAGAGTTAGAAAAAAGAATGTTCTCTATTTATTCTGTTGTTTATTTAACTAATGAGTGGAAAAATTTAGAACAAAGAGAATATCAAGATTTTCCTATTTTTTTTAATAAGTAAAAGAGAAAAGCAGATTTTTCTCTTTTTATTATAGGGTTGTAATTTCTTTTTTTTCATTGAATGCAAGTAATAATTTCTCGAATTCTTCTAATCTATCTTTCTTCTTTCATCTTTTAATTCATATGCATTTTTGTGACTAACAGGTGATTCTAATATGAATTTTGTCATAAAATCCCCCTTTTGGAGATGTACTATAACAAAAAACAAAGTAGAAGTAAAATGACTATTTTTTTTAAATAGATAAAAAAAATCTTTATAAAATTAAAAATTCACTAGATGAATTTTTAATTTTCTCTAGTGAATTTGTCTTAAATTTTACAAAATACTATAAATCTAATTTTTTTCTAAAAGTTTAAATAAATTTTCTCTTTCTTGAATTAAATTTTTATTTTCTGTATCTTTGTAGAGATAATCAAACTGAAAAATTGAAAATCCCTTATATTTATTTTTCTTTCTACTTATTTCTACCTCTCTTTTTATAATATCTGTATTTTCCTTCCATTCATTTTGACCACTCTTTGCGTATTGATCTATCTCTCCAGATTTATAAAGAGCAAGTGCTGGTAATAAGGATACATTATTTTCTATTAATGAATTCCATTCTTCTAATGTCCTTTCAAATGGTTTCGCCTCATTCTCAAAGCCATAATATATCTGGGGCATTATATAATCAACATATCCCTCTTCTTTTAGCCAAGTCTTTATATCCGCATAATTCCTTACATAATTATTTTCTATATTTCCTTCTGGACTAATACCAAAAACTAGATTTTTTTTCTTTTTTACTGTCTCATATACTCTTTTCACTAATGTATTTACTTGCATTAAATGAAAATCTTTTTTTGACATTACTGATTGATATTCCTTATATTCCTCTTCATCTATAGTATCATTTGGATAGAAATAATCATCAAAGTGTATTCCATCAATATCATAATTATTTATTAATTCTTCAATTCCTTGAACAATCAAGTCTTGGACATCCTTTGATGCAGGATTATAATAGATTCCTTTTCCTTCTATAATTGCAACATTCCTAGTTCCTATCCATTTATATGCGGGACTTTTTATACTAATTGATTCTATATCTGTATTATTTCTAATTCTATATGGATTAATCCAAGCATGAACCTCTATATTTTTTTTATGTGCTTCTTTTATAAAATAGTCTAATAAATCTATTGGATATGGATTTCCTTCTTTTTCTACTAACATTCTAGATATTGGATAAATCTTTGATTCATAGATTGCATCAGAAAATGGACGAACTTGCATCAATATCATATTAAATCCTTTTTCTTTTAAAAATGTTAAAATTTCAGATACTGATGCTTTAATTTTTGATTCTTCTTTCTCTTTAAAATACTTTTCTATTTGTGCATATGAGAAAAAAACAGCTCTTTTTTCTTCTTCTTTTGCTTTTCTATATCCTATTTGTTTTGGTAATTCTATTTTACAAGTTGAAATAAAAAAAGCAGTAATTCCTAAAATTACTGCCGTTAAAATAAATTTTATTGTTTTTTTATTCATATTATCACCTATACAACATTTTATGTACAAGCTTTCCTTTTTATGATTTTTTTGGTTTTACATAAACTACACAATCATTTGTAAAATCTATCTTTCTTCTTGTTTCATCTAACTCTTTTTTGTTTAATGATCTATATAAATCTATTTTATTTTCTATAACATGTCCATATGTAATAATATCATCTAATATATTATCCAATGTAATACTAATATTATCAATCATAACTACTTCTGATGAAATCCATACTTTTTTTAGTCTTTCTACTTCTTCTTCTGTAATTTCACCATTTTCTAATTCTCTTTTTATTTCATCTACTAGTCTCGAAGCATTCTTACTATCTGCATAAAAATTAATCACGAGATAATCTCCAACATAATCTCTTTCATTATAAAAAGATGTCATCAATTCTTCCTTTTTCATTCTTTCACGGAATTTTGAAGATAATCCAAATAAAATATTTAACATCATTCCTACATATAAATTAAATCTATATCGATCTTTGATATTTTTTACTGGTATTTTGATACCATATGCCACTTTTGGATTGACTACTTGGAAATTAAAGGTATATTCTTTGCGATATACACTTTCTTTTTCTTTTACTTTTTCTTCTTTAATTTCTTTGTTTGTTGTTGCTTGATTTAAAGCTTTATTTTTTCTAATAATCTCTAATGCTTCTTCCTTATCAAATGCTCCACTGATTAATAGAATCATATTACTAGGTTGATAATATGTTTCATATGTTTGGTATAATAATTCTTTAGTAATTCCACTAATAGACTCTACTGTACCTGCGATATCTATTCTTGTTGGATCTTTTTCGAAGATTGATTTTCTAAGTTCTTCATCTAATATCCATTCAATTTCATCATCATATTGATTAATTTCTTCAGCGATGATTCCTTTTTCTTTCTCTACATTTTCATCTGTAAAATAAGGACTATGAACATAAGTTAATAAATAATCTAAATTATCTTTAAAGTTATTGCTTCCTTCAAAATAATATCTAGTAATCTTATAACTAGTAGATGCGTTAGAAGAAGTTCCTGATTTAGAAGCAAAAGTAAACGGATCTAATCCATCTTCCTGTTCAAACATTTTATGCTCTAGAAAATGGGCACTACCGTTTGGTACTATTATCATTTTTTTTGTTCCTATTGGACAAAATGTAGTATTAGTAGAACCAAATTTAGTAACATAATGCATTGTATAATTGGCTTTATTTTCATATGGTATGAAGTATACTTCTAAACCTGTATCTAATTTTTCATAAAATACACTTTGATCCAACTTACTTAGTTTAATTTCCTTCATCTTCTGATTCTCCTTCTAATAGGAAGATAGTATCTAATTTAATCTTTTTTGCTACTTTCATAATATCTTCTTTTGTTACTTTTAATACTTCTTTTTTTCTCCCCTCAATATCTCCTAAATTTAATAAATCTTTTGCTAGATAAGTTTCGATAATCGCACTTTCATTGTCTTCAATTTCTTTTAGATTTGTAATGTAATTATTCTTTGCCACTTCTAATTCTTCCTCTTCAAATTTTCCTTGTTCCATTTCTTTCATTAATTTTTTTATTAGTTTTATTATAGAATCAAAATTATCTTTCGAAATTCCAGCTCTAATTAGCATTAAATGATCTAATTTGTTTAAGGAAGAAAATATATAATATGCTAGAGAATGTTGTTCTCTAATTATTCTAAAGAATTTAGACTCACTGCCACTTCCTAGTAGAAAATTATACATTGTTAAAACATAATTTCTTTCAAATTCATCTAATTTATCAATTTTACAACCAATGGATAATTTAGATTGGGCTCCCTCTATCTTCTCTTTTATTATTTTACTATGCTTTGGAAGATGTTCATGATAAATAATTTGAGATTCTTTTGGCCTTTTGAATGTATCAAAATGCATATGCTTCTTGATGATTTCAATCATTTCCTGTTCATCAAAATTCCCAATTACATAAATATCTACTAAGCTATGATTCATTATTTTTTTATAATATTCCATTAAACTTTTTCTGTCAATCTTTTCTAAATCTTCTAAATATCCATGCTCTGGAAATGTATAGCTTTCTTCTTTCCCAAGATTTTCTAACATTTTTACTGTTGAATAAAGAGTTGGATCTTCCTTTAAACCCTTTATTCCTGTATTTGTTGCATCATATAAAAATTTAAAGGCTTCTTTAAATTCTTCGGTGTCTTCAAAGTTAGGATGGAATAGTATATCAGATAATAGTTCTATTCCCTTTTCTACCATTCCCTTTTCTGTATATTTTTCATTTAATACAGATAAATAAAAACTCATCATATTATAATTACCTGCACGATATACTTTTGCGTGAATATTGGCGGCATACAAATCTTGTGCTTTTAAGACTAGCTCTCTTTTAGTTCGATAAGTGTCCGTTGAATATGTTAAAAAATTTGTTAAAAAGTTTCTTAAAGTTATTTCCTCTTTTACTATTTTATCTCTTAAACATACTCTTGTTAAAATTGTTTTAAATCGATCTGTTGAAATAAGATGCAATTGATAAGAACCCATATCAATTTTTTTATAGTTCATTTTCTTCACCTCTTTTATAGTATGTTCTTTTATTTATTTTATAAACAAGATTCTAACGCAAGAATCATCATGTTTTTAAAACCAGTTTCTCTTACTTCTGAAGTTGTCTCTTCTCCTGTTACAAAGTTATTTGAAATTGTTAAAAGACAGGTCGCTTTTTTTCCTAAAACTTTTGCATTATGGAAAAGTGCAAAAGATTCCATTTCAACGATTTTTAAATTATGTTCTTTCACTATATTACTTTCTATATCATTATAAAATACGTCACTCGAATAGATATCTAAAGTTTTTACTTCTAAATTTAAATCACTTGCGGTTTCTAAAATTTTTTGATTTAATTCAAGATTTGCTTCGATATGATTTTTAGTATATCCATTTTGAACAAATGCATAACTACTATCAGAGTATGAGTTATTTGTTAAAACAATATCTAAAATTTTCAAATTTTCATCGTAACTTCCAGCCGTTCCTACTCGAATAATATTTTCTACATCATATTCTTTAAATAACTCATAAGAATAAATCCCAATACTTGGCATCCCCATTCCAGATGCAAATACTGTTATTTTTTTTCCTTTATAAGTTCCCGTATAACCTAAACAGTTTCTAACTTTATTAACACAAACGACATTTTCTAAAAACGTTTCTGCAATATATTTCGCACGTAATGGATCTCCAGGCATAATGACTGTATCGGCAATCTCTGTATTTTTACTTTCTATATGTGCAGTTGGCATATTCATTCCCTCTTTCTATATTTTCCTTCTATTTATTTATTATAACCAATTTTTACCACTTCTTCTAGGAAAAATCATTATTTTACAGTTATTTTTAATCTATATAACATTTCTTTCAGGAATTGACATTTTTTTAAAAAGTTATTAGAATAAACAATTAATTTATGAGGTGAAATTATGGAATATACTTGGAATGTTGAATCTTTGAAAGCAGAAAAGAAAGAAGCACAAGAATTATTGCCAGTTTTTCTTAAAAAATGGAAAGATACACAAGATGAGATTGATGAACTTAATTATTTGAATCTAGAACATACCATCGAAAAGTATGATGCAATGATCGAAATTAAAAATGCAAATAACTCTAGTAATTCTAGTGTAGTTGATAACGCTTTCCCTTATTTCCTTTCTGAGGAAGATGGAAAACAAAACTATAGAGATTTAATGAAACATTTTTATTCTGGTTTTACTAGAATTCCTGTAGAATATTTTGAGTTATGGCTTTCAGTGTTTCCAATACTATGGGATATTGATATTTCAGATACTCCTATACAGGAAGGAGTTCATCTTGATTGTGAAGAAATGATTCAAACTTTGTTTGAAATATTAAAAGAATCTGGAAACAAAGAAATAATTTCTCGATATGATCAGATTATTACTACTAAACCTTCTCTTATTAATTTTGAATCAATGGATAAAAAATTAGAAATTTACAATAGTACAATATTAGGTTTGACAATGCCTATTCCTTTCAAAAATAAGAACTATGCTAATTTGTATGTTACGGATACGGATAAGGATTTATTTAATTTCGCTCATGAAATGTTTCATATGATTTTTTCTAATCCTCAAGTAGATATTCAGTATGATAATCATTTTTTCTACGAATTAGAAGGTGCATTTGCCGAAAGAATTGTTGGAGAATATTATAAAAAACATGGAAAAGGACAATATAATATCAATAATTTGGCGAGACAAAATTTTGATACGCTACAGTATTTAAGTGATCTTTTTGTTGGAAATTTACTATTTACTTCCTCTAGAAGAAAGAAATTTAGAATTCCAAAAGTAATCGAAATTATAAAAAGGATTGGTTTCGATACTAATTTGACAATTGATGATGTAGAAGATATTTGTAGTATTCCACTAATTCATCTTGTTTCTCAAGTTGGTTCTCATTTTGGAGCATTAGACTTCTTTAACTTTTATTTACAAGATTCAGAAAAATCATTAGATTATTTATTCCGATTAAAGAAAGATAAAGCTCCACTCTACGATTTACTAGATAAATATCCTTTTACCTTCCATGAAGATAATTGTCAAAGTGGGAGAAATGAGCTTATAGAATTAAATAAACAATTAGCAAAAAGAAAATAACTAAAGTCAAAAAACTTTAGTTATTTTTAATAGTTTGGAATTACAGTTGCTTTAAATCCATAAAAATTATTATTTAATAGGTTTGTTTTAAAGGATATTTTAATATAACCTCCCGATAATATTATTGTTTCAGTCTTTCTTGTATTTCCACCATATTTTCCATATTGGTTATTATTGCTATCATAAATATACAGGTAATCATTATTTATGTTCTCTGTTTCATATTCTAAAATAACAGTTAAAGACTTCGCACCATCATATGTTTTTTCATAATTTTTAGTTACTAATTGCGTTGAATATGGATTATGGTTTGTTTCTAAAATCGTTATTTCAGCAACCTCTACATCTGTGATTGTAACATCTTCTTCTGGCATTTTAAATGTTCTTCCATTTATTATGTTTCCATTTAGTTTAAATGATTTTACTGTTTGATTTTCAGAAACTGCTTCTAATGGAATTACTTTATTGGGTACAGCTTCCTCTAATTCTATAGTAGCTATATCACTTATTAAAGAGATTCTATGAGAAACATTATTTCCTTTTATTACATCTGAATTTGCTGATTTTGTTGCAATCATTTGATCTACTAAAGAATCTGTTACTGGAATATAATTCACTACAATTTGTGCACCAGTTTGTGTTGCTGCATCAACAAACATAGAATCATATCCTGTGATATTTTGATTAGCAATAGTAATTGTCAGACTTAAGTTGTAGCATAAATTGAACATAAATTCCATATTAGTTACAACAGATGTATCAAAATTATTAAAATCTAAACTTTTTAATCTTGTACAATTATAGAACATATAACGCATATCAACAACTTTGGATGTATTAAAACTACTCAAATTCAGATCTGTTAATCCCCAACACCCAGCAAACATATATCGCATGTCAGTAGCATTTGCTGTATTGAAATTGGATAAATCTAGCGTTCCTAAACCACTACACTGCGAGAATACATTTTTCATATTGCTTACATTCATGGTATTGAAATTAGATAAATCTAAACTTGTTAGACTAAAGCATCCACCAAACATGGCCTCCATATTTGTCACTTTATATGTATTAAAATTACTTAGATTCAGATTTGTTAATGCGCAACAATTATGAAACATACGATACATATTTGTTACATTATCTGTTTTAAAGTTTGAAATATTTAAATTTTTTAATTTTTTACACTCACCAAATAAATTTTCTGTGCTCGTTATTTTTTGGGTGTTAAAGTTACTCAAATCTAATTCTGTAAGATTGGAGCAATCATAGAACATTCTTACCATATCTGTAACATTGGATGTATCAAAATGGCTGACATCTAGACTGGTAAGACTATTATTTCCAAAAAACATAGATTGCATATCTGTTACTTTTGATGTATTGAAACTACTAATATTAAGATTAGATAATTTATAGCAATAGGTAAACATCCAATGCATACTAATTGCACTTGAGGTATCAAAATTGGAAAGATCTAATTCTGTCAGCGTAGTACATCCAGAAAACATGCTATTAAAATAAATTACTTTAGATGTATTAAAACTACTTAAATCTATTGTAGTTAGTTGATTACAAAATTCAAATAAACGAGTTAGATTGACTACATTGGACGTATTCCAATTGGTTAAATTAATTGATGTTAGTTTAGTACAATTAGAAAACATCGCTGTCATCAAAGTTACTTTGGAAACATCAAAATTGCTAACATCTAGACTTGTTAAACTACGACATCCATAAAACATTCCATTGGTTCCTGTTATTTTTGAAGTATTAAAACTACTGACATCTAGGCTCGTTAGACTACTACATTCATTGAACATATCATACATTTGCGTAACATTGGAAGTATCAAAACTTGTAACATTCAATTCTATTAATGATTGACAATTCATAAACATATAAACCATGTTAGTTACCTTTGATGTATCAAAGGTAACTAAATCTAAACCTAGTAAATTTATACAATTTTGAAACATGCTTTTCATATTTGTTACTTTTGATGTATTAAAATTATCAATATCTAAATTTGTTAAACTTCTACAACCATAAAATGTATAACTCATATTTGTCACGTTTGATGTATTGAAATGACTAACATCCAAATCAACTAAATTATTACATTCAGAAAACATGGCATACATGTTTGTCACATTAGAAGTATCTAAATTTTCTAATCCTTCAATTGTTTTTAGATTTTTAAAGCAATAAAAGAGATATGAACTATTCTCACTTGCGATGATTTTTCCATCGCCTTGTATATAAGCTGTAAAAGTTGCAGGATTTTCTACGTTTGGTACTAATGACCCTACTACTCCATAATTTTTTCCTTCTGATATATCAAATACTTTTGTTGCTTCTTCTATATTATGAATAGAGTTTTGGAATACTATTTTTGTAATGGATTCTTTATATTCCCAAAGATCATTATTATCATTCTCAGAAACACTTCTTAATATTGGTGATATATATACATATATTTCTCCATTTATAGATTTTTCAAAAGATAAGGTCGTCCACTCTGCGCGAATGATTACATCATCACTTGGCATAACAAAATATTCTTCGGTAGGTCGATTTACATCTTCTGTTACTGTACTCCATCCTTTAAATTGATATCCGTCACATGTTAAGTCATCAGCTACCGTTACTGTATCAAATATAAAATGATTCTTATCTTGAGGTAATGACTCTTTAATGTTACACCCCTTTGGGATATTTGCATCATATCTTACCCGAAATAAGTCTTTTAGTTTTGGTGTCAATTCACTTTCTATATTTTCTTTTATTTTTTCAATCTCACTTTTTATTTCTATAGTTTTGCTGATTGGATAAACTCCACCAACATCTATCAATTCGTCTTTCAAATGAAGAAGATATTTTATTTGATGAGTAGTTCCAGATCTCATCTCTTTTAAATTCCAAATCACTTTTCCATTCTTCTTATCTACTTCGACTTTGTAATCGCTGATGATATCTTCTATCTCAAAAAAAGCTGTATTTATGTAATCTGTAATTAAAAATTCGTTATATGGAACTGGCACAATAGATGCTTCCTGTAAAGTATCCTTTAGGTTTGTTATAGTAGATAAGTACTGATAATCACTTATATCTTTAATTTGATCAATTATTTTATCGTTCAATTCATATTGGATTGCATTTACTACCATATATGGATATTGTTTTTTTAGATAATTAAAATAAGTTTTTTCATTAGGAGTGTCCACATTAGGAATTCCATCAGTTAAAAACATTAAAACACAATCTCTATCTTCTTCTGATTGATAATTTTTTAAAATCTCATTTACTTGCTTTAATGCTTGATAATAATTTGTTCCTTGTTTATCATAAATACCATCTATTTTATTATTTAATAAATTCTGATCATCTGTAAACTCTGATAGGATAGTAGCATTTTGGTCAAAGGTAATTAATGCTATTTTATTAGTAGGAGTAGATAATAATGTACTAAATAATTGCTTTATATCTGTTTTTGCCTGTTCTAATTTTTTCCCAACCATAGATTCTGAGATATCTAATACAAAAATAATATCTGTATAGCGATTTCCCCTTTTTAAAATCGTATCTACATCAATTGTAACTTCTGCTTCACCTCTATTTTTCCAAATGGCACTCTTTTCTATTTGAAAGCTTCCTGGTTCTTGCTCATTATAATTTAATTTTTCTGATTGGAAACTAACACTTTTTACTGGTTCTATAAGAGCAAAAGAACTATAAAATAACCCTGTTACTATTAATAGTAAACCTATTACAACTACAGCTAATAATGTTAACTTTGATATTTTTTTACTCATAGTTAGTCTCCTATTTATCTTATAGTACTATTATACCCCCCCCCCCAGGCGATTTTTGCAATAGTAACTTTTTGTAAACTATACTGTACTGGTAATTGTACTGGTGTACTGGTAAACTTAAAGTAGACAATGAGAGGGGGAATGTAGATAGGTATGATTACAAGATAGACAATCACATTAATTATAGCGTAAAAAAAGAGAATCAATTTGATTTTCTTTGTGCTTTTCTACTCTATGAGGTTTTCCTATTTATTACATTTTTTATTTTTTTCTAGTTCTTCTATTACTAATTTTTTATATTCTTCTACTCCAGGTTGATCAAATGGATTAATATCTAGTAGGTATCCTCCAATTGCCGCTGTCATTTCATAGAGATAGATTAATTTACCTATTTCCGTTGGGCTTAGTTCTTCAAGAATAATCTTTATACTGGGTGTATTGCTTAATTTATGCGCAATAGATACTTGTTCTGCTACTACATTGTTTAATTCATTCATTGTCATGTTGTATTTATCTAAAAATATATCTTCTGTATCTTCTACTGTAATTACTGTTTCAAAAACAATATTTTTTCCTTCTTGTAAATACTGCCCAATAGAATGAAGATTTGTAGTATTTTGATTAATTATTGGTAAGATTCCTTTGCCTTCTTTTCCTTGTGTTTCTGCAAAAAGTTGTTGACACCATCCTGCAAAAGAAGAAAGTTTTTCTTCATATACTGTAATTGCTTCAATAAATTTATTGTCTTCTTCCATATGCTTTCTAATTAGTGCATAGCGGCTTGCATCCTCAAAACAATCCTTGGCTTCTTTTGCCCCTTTTAATAGTTTTATGATATCGATACCTGAAACTGCAATTGGGAATAGTCCCACTGTGGTCATTACAGAATATCTTCCTCCAATTTCCCTTGGAATAGAAAATGTCGATAAACCTTCTTGTATGGCAAAATTTCTTAAATTACCCGTTTCTTGGTCTGTTGTCACAATTATTCTTTTTTTATAATCCTGATAATTTTCTTTCATATAGGTATAAAACTCATCGAATGCAATAGATGGTTCTAGGGTTCCACCAGATTTTGAAATGACATTAATAATTACGCTTTTGTCCTTAATATAGGTTAGTAATTCTTTTAAATAACTAGCAGATAATTGATGTCCTGCAAAAATAATCTCTGGTTTGTTTTTGTTAAAATATGGACTAAGCGCTTCAATTACGGCTTTACTTCCTAAATAGGAACCACCAATTCCAATTACTATAAAAATATCACAAAAAGTACGAACTTCATTAGATAGTTCTACTATTTTTTGTAGTTCTTCCTTGGATATGCATGTTTTAATATCTGTCCAATCTAGCATAGATTCTTTTTGCTTTATAATTCCATAAATTTTCTTTAATCTTTCTCTTTCTGTTTCGCTAATTGTATCATATTTTTTTACATCATCAAATTTAATTTGCATTGTACCACCTCTCGTTTTCATAGAAAAAAATATTCCTATATTCTATTTTTAGTATAACAAAGAAAAAAATATTTTAAAAGAAAAAGAACAGATTTGGTATTCTGTTCTTAAATACTAGCCATAAATACTTCAAAAGAAAGTTCAGCTGTGATATTTCCACTTTTCATTTCATAATCTACTTGTGCTAATTTTTCTAAATATTCTGTTAACATAGACTCTGTATAGTTATAAGAGGATTCTCTAGCTAATTTTACTGGATATGGATGAATATTCAGATTTTTCCCAATCTCCTGATCACTTTTTCCCACTTTTGCTAGTACCTTTACTTGATAAATTAGACGGATTTTATTCGCTAGTTTACTTAATATACTAGATGGTTGTTCTCCTTGTAAGAGTAAATCTTGATAAGTAACAAATACTTTTTGCTTATTTCCTTTTAATATAGAGTCTACTAAATTAAAAATATTATCTTCCATATTTCTAATTACTACTTCATTGATATCTGAAATTGTGATTTCTTTTTCTTCTAATTTATATGTTTTTAATTTTTCTATTTCGTTTAATATACGTTCATTGTTGTTACCACAATACTCAATCAAATAATTTTCTGTCCTCTGATCCATTTTATATTCTTCTAATCTTTCCTGAATCAGTTCTTTTAAATTTAATTCCTTTTCAATTAGAGTTGCACTACTTAATAAAGTGGTTACTATCTTTTTTCTTTTATCTAAGTTATTTACTATAAATATTAAAATATTATCAGGATTCGGGTTTTCAAGATATCTTTCTAAGATTTTTAAATTGTGTTCTACTTCACTTTTTATCTTATCTGTAGAAAGAAAGGAAGCATTTGTAGCTACTACTCCCTTTCTTGATGATAAGAAATTATAAGTATCTAAATCTTCTATTACTCTTTCTATTTCTGTTTCTGATAAATCATAATTTATTCGTTCTATATCTTGAAATTTTTCAAATATTTTCTTTACCTCATTTTGTATTGTTGCTTGATCAGTTGATGAGATTACATATATGTTTTTCATTGAATTTGTTCCTTAACTTTTGCAAAAATTTCATCGATATGTTCAGTTGTCTTTCCTCCGCCTTGAGCAAAAGTCTTACTACCTCCACCATTTCCTAAGGACATACTAGTAGCCATTTTAACAATATCTCCTGCACTAAGTTCAATATTACTACGAGCAATAAAGTTTACATTATCACCATTACAATTTGCAAAAAGAATAAACCCTTCTTCCATCTTGTTAAGTAAATCATCTATGATATTCTTTAACACTTTACTATCTTGATTTTCAAGTTTCATTAGAAGAACTTTAGTACCATGAATCTCTTCGATATTATTTTCAAAAATAGATGTATCTTCTAAAGCTTGATTTTGTTTTTCCTGTTGATATTTTTTTTCTAAATCTTTTACTTCGTTTTGCGTATATTCTAATTCATTTCTTTCTGATACAATATCTGCATAACTCATTGGCTCTTTATTGTCAATTTGAATATCAAAATCAAGGTAAATTCCCTCTGCTTTGGCCTTACTTACAATATTTCTAGCTTTCATTAGAAGTTTAATTTTTTCGTCATTATATGGTTTGATTACTTCCATTAATTTATCTTCAATTTTATCATTTGTGACTGCTTCAATACGATAAACATTGCTTCCCTTTGATTCTACATTAAAAATCGCAATTTTTCTAATTTCATTTGTATTTTTAATATGAGTACCACCACAAAGTTCTTTAGAATCACCAATAGTTACAACACGTACTTTATCTGTATATTTTTCATCAAATAAAGCCATTGCACCTATTTCTCTTGCTTCTTCTAAAGACATTACTTCTGTATTTGAATCTATATTTTTACTTACATAGTCATTTATAAAGTTCTCTACTTCTGAAATTTTCTCATCTAATAATTTTCCAGTATAGGTAAAGTCAAATCTTAGAGAATCTTCATCTACTTTACTTCCTGCTTGATGAATAGTATCACTAATAATTTTTCTTAATGCATATTGAAGAATGTGAACAGATGAGTGATTTGCTTCAATTTCATGACGACGAGGTTCATCAATTGATTCTTTTAATACATCTCCTATATTCATGGTACCATCTAAAATTTTAACTTTATGCAAGTTTTGACCATTTGGAGCTTTAGTCACACTTAACACTCTTGCTTTTACGTTATTGCTAATTAACATTCCTGTATCACTAACTTGTCCTCCACTTTCTGCATAAAAACAAGTTTGGTCTAAAATCACATAACCCTCTTTACTTAAAGAATCCATTTTATTTTCTTTTTCAAATAATCCAATTACTTTTCCCTTTGATGTATAAGTGTTATATAGAAATTCGCTTTTTTCTTTGAATGCTAATAATGCTTCGTTTTGAATATTCATATTGGCATCTTGTTTTCTTGATGATTTGGCTAAATTTTTCTGTTCTTCCATACAACGATCAAATTCTTCTTTTGATGTTGTAAATCCTTTTTCTTCTAGATATTCTAATGTTAATTCATATGGGAATCCATAAGTATCATAAAGTTTAAAAGTTTCCATTCCTGAAATTGTCTTATCCTTTGATTTTTCCATAAGCTCTATTAATTTTCTTTCTCCAGAAGCTAGAGTTTTATGAAATAATTGTTCTTCTTCATATACAAGTGTTTCTACTTGTCCTTGAGAGGTTCTTAATTCAGGATAAGATTCTTCCATAATTGAAATTACTGTATTTACTAGTTTATACATGAATGGTTCGCTTAATCCAAGCTTCTTTCCCATACGAACACTTCTTCTTAATAATCTTCTTAATACATAACCTCTTCCGACATTTTCAAAGATTGCTCCATCTGATAGGGCAACTGTAATTGCGCGGATATGGTCTGCGATAATTTTGAATGATGCTTCTCCATTGTATAAAACACCACTTAATTCCTCTATTTTTTTAATAATCGGAACAAATAAATCTGTATCAAAATTTGAATCTACGTCTTGGAAAATACAAGCCCAACGTTCAAGTCCTGCACCTGTATCAATATTTTTACTTGGTAGCTCTTTATATTCTTCTCTTGGAATTCCTTCTTTTGAATTAAATTGACTAAATACATTATTCCAAATTTCTACGTATCTTGCTTGATCCTCATCATTTTGAAATTTTTCTAAGGCATTATTTTCTGGATCATACTTTTCTCCTCTATCATAGAAAATTTCTGAATCTGGCCCACAAGGTCCTTCCCCAATTTCCCAGAAATTTCCATCTAATTTTACAATATGATCTGGTTGAATTCCTAAACTTAGCCATTTTTCATATGCATCTTGATCTTCCGTATAAACTGTAAAATATAATTTATCTTTTGGAATAGCAAACCACTCTTCACTAGTTAAAAGTTCAAAAGCAAATCCAATGGCTTCCTCTTTAAAGTAATCTCCAACAGAGAAATTACCCATCATTTCAAAGAACGTTTGATGTCTTGTGGTCATTCCAACATTTTCTATATCATTGGTTCTAATACATTTTTGAACACTTACAATACGACGATTTTCAGGAACTTCTCTTCCATCAAAGTATTTTTTTAATGGAGCAACCCCAGCGTTAATCCATAATAGACTTTTATCATTTTTTGGAATTAATGGCGCGCTTGCCATTTTTTTGTGTCCTTTCTGTTCAAAAAATTGATACCACATGTTTCTAATTTCTGTACTACTCATCTTTTTCATTCTTCTCTACCTCACTTACTATATTTTTTACATCTTCCTCTAACTTGGAAAGTGTCTCATTCGTTATTTCATAATCAAACTTTTTATAATTTAAGAGTGCAAGTTCTGTACAATGTACTTTTTCAGTATCTGTTAATTCACTTTCATAACCTACTCTAGTAATATTAATACTAACTGTGTTCTTAAATCTTTCTTTGATTGTTTCTATTTCTATAGGTAATCTAACATCTGTTACTAAAAATACATCATAGTATTTTTCTAGTATTTTAATATTTTCCGTTAACCTATCGATAAAATACATCGGCATATTTAATTCTTGTCTAATTAATTCTGTTCCCATCTGTTGTAGTTGTTCTCTAGGTTTTGTTTCCTCTTTCCCATCCCAACCAAAATAGTCTCTAAGTAGCCATTTTAATGGTCTCATTAGTTGAATAAAACAAACCTTTTTACTTAGGGATTGATATTCTTTTTCAATGATATGACTCATTGTATCTTTCCCATTTCTCGCACGTCCACTAATCAGATATATCTTCATAAGATCTCCTTTTTCTAAAATTAAAAGACCTAAACAGGAGCGAAATTTTCCGCGGTACCATCCTTGTTAGATCTTTTCTTTGATAACGAACCTCAGTCCGGATTATTCACTCCAAAGCAGCTTCCTATAGATTTCTTTGTTAAGTTTCACCAAGCCTTAACTCTCTAAAAAAGAAATGTTTATAGTACTCCTCTTCTTCAACGATTTTTTTATTTATTTGTACCGACTATTTATCGAACTGTACTTATTATAACAAAACAAAAAAGAAGTTTCAAGATTCCTAGAACTTCTTTTTCATTTTTCATCCTTTTTAATTTGTCATTCTTTCCATTAAGGAAAATTTTTCATTAAAGAATAAGAATATTGTTTTTACTAGCGCAATAATTGGTGTAGCTAGAATCATTCCAAGAATTCCAAAGAAGCTTCCAAACACTAATAAACCAATCATAATTGTTACTGGATGTAATTTCATAGTCTTACCCATTACTAATGGTTGTAAGAAATAACTTTCCAATACTTGTGCGATGACTACAGCAATTAAAGCACAGATTCCTGTCATCGGATCCATTGATAATCCAACCAATACTGCAGGTACTCCTCCAATATATGGACCAACATATGGAATCACATTTGTGACTGAACAGAATAGTCCAAATACCATTGGTGCTTTTAATCCTGCAATTCCAAGTGCTACTGATTGAAATACAAATAATATAAACATAATTTTGAATGTTCCTGAAACATAACTTCTTAAGTTTCCATTTAGCCTATCTACTAAATCTCTTGTATCTTTTCTATATTTTTTAGGAACTAAGCTTAAGAGATGTTCTTTCACATTTCCAAAATCAAATAACATATAGAAACCTACTAATAGACCAATTAATAAGTTTACTCCACCTTGTAAAATATTAGTAACAATTCCTACTAATTGTGTAGGTAACCCTACAGTGAAAGTATTTCCAATTTTATTGACTGATTCATATAGTTGATTTTTAATATCGACAAAATCATATCCCATGGTCTTAGTTAATCCATCAAAGAATCCATCTATCCAATCTTTGGTTTCATTAAAGAAAGATGGTGCTGCAGCGATAAGTTCGTTTAATTGATCAATAACCATTGGAATCATCGCATATAAAAGTAAAACAATAAAGGCTAAGAACATTACATAAACGAACACAACTCCTAATGGTCGATTCACTTTCTTTTTTTCTAATGATCTTACCATTGGATCAAATAACCATGCTATGGCAATTCCTATAAAAAATGGCATAATTATTTTTAAAATTCTTCCTATAATGACAAAAATTTTTAATTCCCTTGTTAATTTTAAACTGACATAGACTAATAGAACAACTGCAAGAAAAAGAATAATTTTTAATAATGTTACACCTACTCTAATTCCCTCATTTACTTTTCTATAGTCTATAGAATCATCTTTTTTCTTTATAAACATTTTTCTCACCTATCCATTATTTAACATTATACCATAATTTATTCTATTTGAAATAAAAATGGAAGTGAAATAAAGATGTTTGATATTTTTTTACATGTAGATAAAAAAAGAAAAACCTGACTAAATGTCATACTGAAAGCTTATTTTTTCTTTTATAATAAATCATTCCTATTCCTGCACTACCAATAAGTAAGATTCCTACTAAGGTATAAAGAATGGTTCCCATTCCTCCTGTAATTGGTAAAGCAGATATCTTTTGATTCGCGATATCTACGGTTGGTCCACAGTATTCCCCTGTTTCACTATCAATTAGAGATTCATCATATTTAATTTCTATTTCTGTTGGACGTTTTAGTAGAGAGTATCCAGTTGGTGCGGTTACTTCTTTTAAGTAATATTTTCCTTCTCCAAGCCCTGAAAACTCTGCAAAGCCATCATCATCCGTTGTTACACTACCTATCTTTTTAGTTAGCGAAGCATCACTATATATTTCAAATACTGCTCCTCCTAGTTTTTTTGTAGGATTACCTAGTACGTGCTTATTAAGCTGAAGTTTATAGGTGAAGACATATATACTTTCTGTTATATCAATCCAATTTTCATCAGCATATAATTTCCAATTTTCATCATATGCATGAGGGAAAACAAAACCAGTAAACATTACATTAGAGGGAAACAAATTAAAATTAGTTGATGCGTTAATACTTGATTGTGACTTTTTCCTGCAAACTTCTATTTTCTCATTTAATTTTGTTTTAAATGAACACCTGATTTTTTGATTTGTGACTAATGAATCATTTAAGTAAATATCTAAATAGGTTAGATTTCCTAATTCTATCGCTCTACCCTTATTTGTTATTTTAATAGAACCAATTTTAGTATCACCATTCATTATTGTAGCAGTACTAGTAAAATATTTTCCATCAACTTCTGTTTTCTTATCTATTAAAGATAATTTTGTATTTCCTATATTCATTTCAAGATTATCAATTCCCTGAAATGTGATACCTTTACCAAGTGCTACAGAAAACTCTGGTCCATTTTTAAAAGTTATCTTAGAATTTGTAGGAAATAATGGTAATGCCGCCTCTACATAATATGTGTATTCTTCTCCAATAATATAAGAAGCTTCTTTCTGACCTATTTTTCCAACGGATGCATTTATGTATGGTTTGCTTGCTTTTGCAACAATTGTAGAATTTTGCTTTACCCATTCCCCGTTTTCTTCTTTATAATTTAGATTTCCCACCATTACTGCATATAAGCTATCTGATTTCCATGGTAGTATTAAATATGATCCTGTATTTGTTGATAACGTCATCACATCCCCGCTTTTTGATAAGGATGTTCCTGTAATCTTATTATTATAAATATAAGCTGCATAGTCACTAACTAGTACATCCAAAGTGCTAGATGTTTGAGTAGAACCATTTGTAATATCCCCCACTTGTTAATTTAAAATATTCTTCTTCTGTTAGGTAGCTATAATCAGTAGTGCCTTTAGAACCACCTGCTTCCAAAAAAGCATAAAAATCGTCTGTATATCGATAATTAATCTCATTTGTTACTGTATTTTTATATAAGTCTAATATCTTATATGCAGATAATTCATCTCCTTCTTGAACATTTGTAATTGTAAGAGTTGCTTTCTCCATATCTAGTGTCCCAAGGTTTGCTTCATCTAATCTTGGTGGAGCTATCGCTTGTACGATATCTATGCTTAAGCAGAAGAACATTATAAATACAAAAGCTCCTATTATTTTCCTTATTTTTTTCATTATTTACTCTCCTATTCTACTATATATTTATAGTATTCCCCCCCCCCAGGCATTTTTGACAATAGTAACTTTTTATAAACAGCAAAAAAGAGAGCTTTTTGCTCTCTTTTTTACATCATATTTTCAATTGATTTTTCTACATTCTTTTTCATTTTTTTCATGTCTTTTTCCATATGATCAGCACATTCTGGACAATATTTCTTATACATGCACCAAGCACCATATCCTGCTAAGGCCATTCCAACTACTGTACTACCAATAATCATTTCTTTTTTCATGTTAATCACCTCTTTAAATGAAAATATGACTAGTATATTTCTATATACTATTTATATCATGAGGTTTTTTTTAATTTTTATACACCAATATTCTCAATTATTCTTATATTTAATGTTGTATTTCTTATATCTGTATCATTATTACTTATAGCCATTTCTAGTGCTTCAATTTCTCCAATTAAATAAAGCTTCTTTTTGCATCTAGTTACTGCAGTATAAATTAATTTTCGATATAGCATTTTACCATAACCTTTGACAATAGGAATAATTACAGTATCGAATTCACTTCCTTGACTTTTATGAATACTAATCGCATAAGCATGCTTAAATTTATTAAAATTAGCTGCTGTGTATCGAACCAAATTCCCATCAAAGTCAATTATTATTTCTTTTTTGTTTCCATTATCGATGGATTCAATATACCCAATATCTCCATTAAAAACATTTTCATCTGGCATATTTGTAAGTTGAATTACTTTATCTTTTTCACGATATAAAACTCCGTTAATTAAGATTTCTTTTTTTGTTTTTGCTTTTGGATTAAATACTTCCTGTAGATTGCTGTTTAACAAATCAATTCCATTGATTGTCTTATACATTGGAGCTAGTACTTGAAATGAATTTGAATTTTTTTTATATAATGATGCTATTTCTATTACTTCCTGTTTCAAATTGATACTTGGTACTGGAATAAATATTAAATCTTCCTGTTTGTTAAATATTGTTGGTGTTAGATTATTTTCATTGATTTGGTATGCAAGAGAAATAATATTTGAATTTTCTTGTTGACGGTAAAGTTCTTTTAATTTTACGACATTTATCTTTTCGCTTTCAATCATGTCTTTTAATAATTGACCTGTTCCTACACTAGGTAATTGATTATAATCACCAACTAAAATAATTTTAGTATCATAAAGAAGACCTTTTAATAAATTGTCAAAAAGCAAAGTGTCTACCATACTAAACTCATCGATGATTACTATTTTTGCCTCACTTTTAGCATATTCATTTACTGCAAAGCGATTGTTGTCTTTATTCCATTTTAAAAATCTATGAATGGTTAGTGCTGGTAACATTGTAGATTCACTCATTCTTTTACTAGCTCTTCCTGTTGGCGCAAGTAGTGCGATTTCTTTTACTAAACTTTCGTAAGATAATCGATTCATCTGTTTATAGAGTTCACAAATCGCTTTAATAATTGTTGTCTTTCCTGTTCCAGGTCCACCTGTTACAATTAAAATATTTTTTTGAAATGATTTTTCTATTGCTTCTAGTTGTTCTTTATTATACGCACAATCAAAAAATTTACTCACTTCATATACAATTTTATCTAGGTTTCTATCCCGATTATCTTCTTTTCTCATCAAATAACCACAACGGGAAGCAATATTCATCTCTGCCTCATAAAATTTTTTTAAATAATATTTATTATCTTTTTCTATTACTTTGATATCTTTTATTAGATGCTCTAAAGCAAGATCAAAATCATTTTGTCCGATTGAATTACCTAAAGCTCTGATGCTATAAGAAAACATTTCTTCTTTTTCTAAATAACTATGTCCATATAAATTACATACTTCTTCCATAGTATAAAGAATTGATGCCATGATTCTTCTTTCATCATCTCTTTTGATATCCTCTTGTTTTAAAAAAATAGTATCTACCTTTTTGAAAGTAATTTCTTCAATGTCTTCCATCAATTGATAAATATTATTTTCTATCACAGAAATTGTTTGAACTTTATATTTATTGTAAATCATCAAACTATCTCTAGTAGAAAATCCTAACTCATTTAATTCTACTACAGTTTTATAACTAGCTTCATATTCTACCAATGTATTGTGTAGGATTGTAATCTGTTTTTTTGTAACAGAAGGAACTAGTAGTAAATTATTGGGATTTTCTAGAATAATTGATAAAGTGTCTTTTCCTAGACAATTCACAATATTTTTTGCAGTTTTCTCTCCAATTCCTTTAAACAAACCACTACTTAAAAACTCCACAATAGAATCTTTTTCTTCTGGAAGAACTCTTTCATATCTTTCTACTTGGAACTGTTCTCCATACTTTTCATGTTCAACTAGTTTTCCATAAAATATATAGTTTTCGTCTTCTGTTAATTCATGAAAATACCCAGTAAAGGAGATTGTGTGATTGATATAAAAATCCATCTTTTCATCGTTTGTTTCTTTTACTTTAAATAGTCCAACTACATATCCTTTATCTGTATGAAATATTCTTTTTTTAAATGTACCTTTGATATATTGTTCCATATTTTTCTCCTTCCAAGTAGAAAAAAAGCACCTTAGAATTCCTAAAGTGTCTTTTTATTTGATACTTATATTTATGCTTCTAAGTTTTTTTGTACTAGTAGTCTTAATGCATAATCAACTTCATCTTCATTTTCTAAACCAACAAGCACATTTTCATCTTGTTCTTTTATTTGTTTTCTAACACAAAGATCTTCTTCATCTTTGATATTTGTCAAATATACATAGGTTCCTTTATCATCAGGAATCATGTCGATAACAGCATATGTCTCGTTATCTTCTAATTGTCTTATACTATTATTTATCATACTACTTACTTCCTCGCCCTTGATATTCTTCTACTTGACTCTCAGCTACATTTCCAATTGCATCTCTTTCTAAATCGCTTAAGTTAAAAAGTGCATTAGGATCTCCTGGATGTTGCAAAGATTGGTCTTTATTGTTTCCAAACATATCATAGTTTCCTGTTTCTTTTAAAGTAGCTTTTTCTGCACTTATTTGATTCATTGTTTCACCAGTAGCAGTATCTTTTACTTCTTTCTTTAATTCATTCATCTCCGTAGTTGAAAAATTTTGCGCTTCTGCTGTTTCGATAACTCTTGTGTTATATACATTCATTACTTCATCTGTCTTCCCAAGTTTTGCAGTTATAACTACAACTGCCACTGTTATCGCTGTATAGATTGCTCCTTTTACAAATTTTTGTATTTTAGGGTTATGCCCTACATACATTTCTCCATCTACTTTTTGACGCCTATTAGGATTGTGAATGCTTTTTTGATAAATTCTTCTTCTTAATTCTTCTTCATTTGTTTTTAACTCTCTTTTTCTATCTTGAGTTACTTTAATTAATGTTTCATCTAGATTATTCATATTATCACCTATTATCATTATAAAATAATTTTTATATGAAAACAATCTTTTTTCACGTCTTTTTACTATTTTGCTATGCAATAAGGATATTCTATTTTTTCTACCTTTACAGTTACTAAATCTTCTTGATGATATTCTCTTGGTATTTTTACTAGAAGAAAGTTACTTGTATGCCCAATAGATTCTCCATTACTGCTTCTTTCTACTAAAACTTCTACTTCTTCATCTATAAATTGTTTCATATATTTTTCTTCTAGTTGATTAGAAAGTTCTGTTAATTTTTGCACTCTTTCTTTCTTAATTTTAGAGTCAATTTGATTTTTAAATTTTGCCGCTGCTGTTCCACTTCTTAAGGAGTATGGAAATACATGAATCTTAGAAAAGCCTATTTTCTTACAAAACTCATAGCTTTCTTCAAAATCCTCAGGAGTTTCCCCAGGAAATCCAACAATTACATCTGTTGAAATAGAAATATCTGGACGGATAGAACGAATCTTTTTTATAATTTCTTCATACTCTTCTTTTTGATATTTTCTATTCATAGCTTTCATTATATTTTTACTTCCTGATTGTAGTGGAATGTGTAAATGATTGGCAATTACGGAATTGTTTTCCAATAGCTTTAATACTCTATCATTTAATTCTGTTGCTTCAATAGAAGAAATACGTAGACGATGAATTTTGGGAATCTTTACTATTCTTTCAAGGAGAGATGCAAAAGAGATTGTAAGATCTGCTCCATAATTTCCAGTGTGAATTCCAGTTAAGACAATCTCTTGATATCCATTATTTACTAATGTAGTAATCTCTTCAACTACTAAATCTGGATCTTTACTTCTACATTTTCCACGTACATATGGAATAATACAATATGTACAATAATTTTCACACCCATCTTGAATTTTTACAAAAGCTCTTGTTCTTCCCTCAAAAGAATGAATTTCCATGTTTTCAAATTCTGTACCTAAATCTTTATATAAATTTCTAATTTCTTTTTTATTTTCAAAATATTCCTCTACTAATGATACTATCTTACTCTTATCCTTATTTCCGATTAGGATATCCACTCCATCTATATGAATATCCTTATTTGCTTCTATAAAACATCCCATGGCTACAACACAAGCATCAGGGTTTCTCCTAATTGCTTGGTGAATCATCTTTCTGCTTTTTGCATCTGATGTATTGGTTACAGAACAAGTATTGATAATATAAATATCACATACCTCTGTAAAATTTCCTATTTCATATCCTTTTTCTTTAAAAAGACTTAAAACATATTCACTTTCATATGCATTTACTTTACATCCTAAAGTAAAAATTCCTACCTTCATGATACTTCACCTCTTAAAACTTTTCTTATTATATCATAATTCAAATAGCTTTTCATCAAGAATAGAATAAAGATAAATGTTTGTTTTTTTGTTTGTTAATCGTTGTATATAGGATTGATATCCCTCTAGTTGTTTTTTATAGCTATCAGAATCTATTTTCTTTAATTTATAATCAATGATATCAATATAATCATCATATACAAGCATTAAGTCGATAATTCCATGAGACTCTATGTTCCCTTCATTTTCTATAAACTCATATTCCTTATAAATCGTTGCATTTTCTATATTTTTCAATCGTTCTTGATTTAAAAACGCCTTTATTTTTTGCGCAATAAATGGCTCCATTCCTTCAAAGTTGGGATTTTTTAAGTCTAAGTATTCTAGATTTTCATGAATTTTAGTACCAAATTTCATGCTTTCTTGTTCTTCTTTGGTTACTAAATTTGTCACTATTTTAGAAAATTTTCCCTCTTGCTCATAGACTTCTAGAATTCTATTTTCCTCTACTACTACTTTTTCTTCTTTACTTATTAGATTCGTTAAGTTTTCACTATTTCTTAGTTTATAATCTAGTGACATTGGAATATCCTTTAAATCTATTTCTTTGATATAGTCTGTTAGTTGCTCATAAATACTTTTTAAAAATTCTAGGAAGGAACGATATTTTAATCTACGATTATCTTCCACTTTTCCATCCTCGACATTATCATCTTCTTCACTTAAATCTGCAATTAAAATCATCTTTTCTTTACATCTTGTTAGTGCAACATAAAATAATCTTATCTTTTCACTGATTTCATCTGTATAGAATTTATCTTTTAATAAACTCTTATAGATGGTATCTCCATACCCTTCTTTAAAATATGGGGTAATAATTCCGTAAGTATTGTCATAAAGGATTTTTTCTTTCAAGTCACTGACATTAAATCTAGACCCAAGTCCTGGAAAATAACAGATATGGTATTCCAAACCTTTTGATTTATGAATTGTCATAATTTGAACACTGTTCCCCATTTCACTATTTTGAGGAATTTCTATTTTTGCATCGCTTTCTATTGTTTTCGTCAAGTAAGTAGAAAAATCTTCTAGAGTATACCCTATCTTTTTCAGAGTAGATGCTGTTTTTATGATATATTCTAAATTATTAGTTGCAATTTCCACATTTCCTACTTTGATTAGTTTTGTATAAAAACCAATCTTTTCAATTAAATCACTTAAAAGTGTTTCTATATCTGTTTGATCCATCTGTTCAAAGAATGGTTCTATTATTTTATAAAGTTCTGTTTCCTGATAACTTTTATCATTTAAAATATCAAAAAGTTCTTGATCTGTCATTTCAAATAAATAACTTCTGCCTATACTTAAGAATGCGTATTTAAATGCTGTATCAAATTCATGACACTTTCCTTTTAAAAGTAGCGTAACTAAATTATTTACTAAATAAATTTCAATGTTATTCATGATATTTTCATTTTTTAAAATATTTAATGGTACCTTTTTATATTCAAAAATCTTCTTATATAATTCGAAATTGCTACTTTTATCAACCAAAATAGCAAAATCCTGATAAGTAATATCTCTTAGTATTTTATTATCTTTATCAAATACTTGATAGTGTGCTTTGACCTTTTCATTAATGTCATTGGCAATTAGAAATGCTTCTACTTCATCTTTTGTATATTCGCATGTTTTATCATAAGTATAATTATAGATTTCCGTTTTATAACTTTGCTCTGTTTTTCCTTCTTCAATATAAGCTGTATTTCCAAACACCATTCGATGGCTTACTGAATAGTCTGCCCCACCGAAATTATCGTCCATAATTAAATCAAAAATGTGATTAATATCTTCTAATACTTCCTTTCTACTACGAAAGTTTTTTACTAAGTCTATTTTATATCCACCTATTCCTTTAGAGTATTGATCATATTTTTCTTTAAAGATATATGGATTTGCATTTCTAAAACGATAGATAGATTGTTTAATGTCTCCTACCATATAGACATTATTATTTTCAATTAGATTAATAAATATTTCTTGTAAATCACTGGTATCTTGATACTCATCAATCATAATTTCTTTGAAGAAATCTCTTAATTCATTTCTTATTTTTGAGTTTTCCTTTACTACTTTAATCGCAAGTTTACTAATATCTACAAACTCATAAATATCATTCTTTTGCTTATATTCATTAACTCTTTCATCTAATTGACTGATGATTTTAATGATGATTTCGATATAGTCTTTTGTAGAAAGTATAGTTTCTACTATCTCTTCTTTATTTTCATAGATACATTTATCCCTTATAGAGTCTATAATTTTTCCTATTTGCTCTTTACTTTTTTTCACTGTATCGGAAGACCCTCTTGGTAGTTGTGGTAATTTGATATTTGTAGATTCTTTGTACTCATTATAAAATCTGCTTTCTAATAATGGTGATAAAGCCTGATAAAGCTTATCATAATAATCCCCATCTACTTCTAAACGAATTTTATCTAACTCTTTAAAAATCCTCTCTGTTTCATTCTTTAATAGTTTTTCATACTCTTTTATTGCTTGTTCTATTTTTTCCTTTTCAAAGCATGTTAAATAGTTTTCTAGATATTCTTTTTTGTCGTATTTCATATCCAATTTTTCATTTATTTTTAGAATAGATTCTTTCAATTCTCTGTCATCCTTTATACAAAAATCACTGATAAAATGATTGAATCTAGTATCTTTTTTCTCATAATATTCTAAGAATATTTGTTCTAATTTTTCTTTTTTAACTAAAGAGATGACACTCGCATCAATAATACTTACGTCTTTTGATATATTTAATTCTGTATGATACTTTTTGACTATAGATAAGGCAAAAGAATCAAATGTAGTAATATATGCTTTTTCAATTTTTTCTACTTGCTCTAAATAACCTGCTTCTTTTATTTTCTTTCTAATACGAAGCATCATTTCATAAGCTGCGGCTTTTGTAAATGTTAGAATTAGGAGACGATCAATATCGATACCATTTTTTACTTTTCTAAGTGCCCTTTCAGACAGGACAGCTGTTTTTCCACTTCCTGCCCCTGCACTTACAATAATGTTAGTACCCTCTCTATCAATTGCCTCTTGTTGCTCACTAGTCCATCTAGGCATTGATATCACCTCCTAAAAAACTTAATCTTTTATATTCCTTTAGATTTACAATATCTTCTTCTTTTTTAAAACAAATGTCCTTATATTTACAATATTTACATCCTACTAAATCTTTTCCAATCTTTTTGGGATTTATCTTAAAATCTGCTTTTCTTATTTTTTCATCTGCTTCTTTTATTTTTCTTTCAACAATTCCTTGTAGTTCGTCAAATTTTTCTTCGTTTAGAACTTTGGAATAACTATAAAATCCACCACTAGTTGTTATTTTTAATCCTTTGATCATTTTACTATCTTCATAGGTTTCATCTAATTTTTCTAATATTTCCTTATCCTCTAAAGTATACCCTACTAGTTTTAGACTATTTTCTTTTTCTGTGTTATAGTCATTCTTTATTTTTCTTTTTATTTCTTCTCCTATAATCTTTTGTAGAAAAATTCCTACCACCTTAGGAGATGTAAACTTTTTACTCCTATTTATTAAATATAAATATATTGGTAACTGCATTCCTATTCCATGAATTATATTATTTAAATTATCTGGTAAATGACCTGTTTTGTAATCGATAATAGCTAGATAAGTATGATTATATTCCTCATACAACATAATTTTGTCTACTACTCCCATGAACGTTGTTTCTAAATAATCCTTATTAGAAATAGGAAGATAAAATTTCTGTTCATGAAGTTCTTTATCAAATAAGGTATATTCTTTCTGCTTTCGTATAATTTCTATATCAAACTTTAATTCTTCTTTTAATTTATTTAATAGAAACTTCTCACTAGAAGTAAAGGAATATTGATTTATTTGTTGATTATAAAATTCCTCAAAATTGAAATTTTTATCTAATGAATGTTCTAATATATTATGGAAAATCGTTCCAATATTTGTCATAAAAGTACTTTCAAAAGGGTCTACTTTTAATATATTAGTTAAATAATACCTGAATTCACATTTATAAAAGTTATCAATACTGGAATAAGAAAGTAATAATTTATGATTTAGATAATTTTTTAGTTTTTCTATATCTAAACCTTTAAATTTATTGTCAAAAGTCATATAGGGAGTTTTTTGATAAGTTTCATATAAAGAAGGCAATCTTTCTTCTAGTACTCCATACTTATTTAATTTATCTAGGCTTCTTGAAAGTATTACCTGATTATAAATATTAGAATAATTATAACTTATTTTTGGTCTTTCTACTTTTAGCCCCATTTCTTCAATCAATAAAGAAGCATTAAAGGTATCAAATGCACTTTTTAATTTATAGGTAATTGTTAAATTAGATGTTGTTAATAGGATTTTCTTAAATTTTTCTTTTTCTAATTTATTCTTGTCATCACTTGTGTACAATCCTAATTCACGTTTTTCAATATCTGTCAAATAATCTTCATCTTTATATACTTTTGGAATATTCTCTTTATTAAATCCAAGTAAATAATAGTAATTTCCTTCTTCTACTTGATTAATACTAAGGCACTCTATCTTATTTTTTAGATGACTACTGGCAACTTTTGCTTTCTTAAAATCATTTTCTATTAACTGAATCACATTTTCTTTATTATCATTTAGGTTGATGTACTGATTAAGAATGGATACAATGAGTGCTATTTGTTCATTTGTCTTAAATTCTTCTTTAATTTTGAAAAATGCTTGTTCCAATGAATCTTCAGTTTTTATATAATCTAAGGCAACTTTACCTACTCTTGTTTCATTTAATTTTGTTTCTTCTTTTGTCTCAACTGGTATATGTACTAAATTAAATATTCTTCTTAGCGGATATCGATATTCTTCTGTTAAATTTAATATCTTAATTTTACCAATTGAAATTCCTTCTTGTAATTTTTTCGAAATGTCTGCTGCAACAAAACCGATTTCCTCTTCTATATCATTAAATTCATATACTACTGGCTTTTTAAATTCTTTTAATTCTTCTTTCTCTATTATTACACTTAAACTTTCAAATAATTTTTTATAGAAAGGATCTAAATCATAGTTATATATAATAATTTGATAATTCTTTAGTGAATTTTTAAATAAAGTATTTCTTTCTAGAAGTGATTTTTCATCTAATTCTTTTACTAATAATTTTAAATGGTTCAACTTTTCGCTTTTATATTCATTATTTTCTATATAAATAAGTTGAGAAATTTCTTCTTCTATAATAGATACTTTCTTCTTTTCTTTTTCTAGCAGAAACAAATATCCTTCTATTGAGACATCGAAAAAGTAAGAAGAAACAAATTCTTCTAAGGTCATGAATTTTATCGGAATTACTTTTTTTTCTTTTGTTAACTCTTTTAATAGTCTTTTTTTTGTTTCTTGATTTGTTATTAGAAGTGTTTGCTGATTTATTCTATCTATGATACTCATATTACATCACCTACTTTACATTATACCATTTTGTTTTCTTACTCGAATAGAAAAGCAATAATTTTTTTGTTTTCTTGGTTCCTTTTATCACCTATAAGTACTAATTTTATGAAAATCACCTATAATACTATGAATTTTATTTTAAATTTCAAGTATTAGAAAGCCAAAAAATATAAGTTTGTCTATAATTTAAAAAAGCACCAATGATATTGGCGCTTTTTGCTTTACTAAATCTAAAGAAAGAATTCTGTTTTTTTATAAACCAAGAAGTTCTGCTCTTTTTATTAAAATATTCTTAGTAACACTTTTAGTAATACCTAATCCAT
>CATLHA010000008.1 GCA_949948745.1 uncultured Caryophanales bacterium | reverse complement strand
TACCTCTTAAAACACTTAATTTTTAATTTTTATAAAAACTAATACTCCTATACTTGCACATGTATTATATCACAAATTTTGCTTAAAAAGGTAGAAAAAACGTAAAAAAGCCTTATTTTTTCATACAATAAGACTGTTTTCTTTCACCTAAAATAAATTTTAAACGAGTTGCTCTATAAAGTTGATTCTCTATAGAGTCTTTTGAACGACAAATTTTAATTTTTTTACCATTTTTAAAAGAAATCCAACAAGATTTAGAATTACCTTCTATAAAGTCCACCATCTCTAAAGATATCCAAGTACAAGAATTAATACTAGGAGATTCTGTAGGAAAAAAGATAATCTCTCTTGTCTCTTCTATAATAATGGGTAATTTATATTCACAATTAAGCATTACCCTACTCCCATTAGCTCGTCCACTATAACTACTCCCATAATAACAACAACTATAATTCATTACATCATAAGAATTAGAATTAATAAAAAGATCACGTTCATATTCCACAATTTTAGCTCTATTTTGATTAATTCCTACTACAGCTAGTGTATTTATACCTATTTCATATTTTTCCACAATATGCCCCCTAAAAATTGATTTTAATCCTAATCAAGAATTAATGGCTTATATTTTATACTACATAAATGTCGAAAATTGGTTAAAAGTGTTAAAAAAAGAACCTTTTTTAAAGATTCTTATTCAATATATATTAATATGTACGAATTGGTAACACTAATTGAGTTAATCCTTCATCTTTTTCACTTTTTAAAATAATAGGTTTTACTTCCCCAACAAATGAAATTTCAACTTTATCATCATCAAAAGATTTCAATGCATCCATCATATATTTAGCTACAAATGATATTTTTAAGTTCTCACTATTACTCTTTTCAATAGACATTTTTTCCTCTACTCTACCTATTTCAGCAGAACTGCTACGAACATATAAAGTATTTTGAACAATTTCAAATGTAACAATATTCTTTTCTTTATCACTAGTTAAAATACTAGCTCTATCAATTACACTATATAAATCACTAATTTTAGCATGAATACTTAACATAAATTCGTCTGGTAATAAATTAGCAGTATTTGGATATGTCCCACTAATAAGTCTAGATTGGAATAAAAGGTTATTAAACTTAATTAAAATCTTATTATTAAATACATGTAATTCTAAATTTTCTTCAGAATCATCCATGATTTTAATAAATTCTAGTAAGTTTTTACTTGGAATAACAATATTATAATTATCTTCTACCGCTGTTTCTAATTGAATAACCTTTCGAGCCAAACGATAACTATCTGTAGAATTACATTCTAATACATTTCCAAGAATTTTAAAATTGATTCCTGTTAAAATAGGACGAGCTTCATCATTACTTGAAGCAAAAGAAGTTTGATTAATAATACTCCTAAATACTCTTGAATTAACAGAAATAGGATTTTTGCTGCTTTCTAATAATATATTAGGATATTCGCTTTTACTAATACCATTTAAGTTAAATTCACTATTCTCTGTATAAATAATAATTTTTAAATCGTCCACTACTTCAATATTAATAAATTCATCTGGTAATTTGCGAACAATATCTAAAATATACTTTCCTTGAATTATAATACTACCAACTTGATCAATAGTCATATCATCACTATTAGATTCAATAAATACTTGAATAGTAATATCATTATCACTTGCAGTTAAAGTTAATCCTTCCTTTTCAAGTTCAAATTTTATACCAGCTAATACAGGTACTAAATTTTTAGTTGAAATTGCTTTAGATACTTTTGATAGTCCATCTAATAATAAGTCCTTTTTGATTTTTAGTTTCATATATATTCCTTCTTTCTATAAAATTATTATTATTATTACTGTGGAAACTGTGGAAAAGTTTCTTTTTTCATTTATTCATAAGAATAATTCCACTTTTTTTGCTGTTGATAACTTGTGAATTATTTTGAAGTTATCAACATTATACTATTTCTTTCCTTAATTTTTCTATAATATTTTCAAGTTCTCTATTTACTGTTATCTCTTTTTCTATCTTCTCAACAGAATGCATTACAGTAGAATGATCTTTTCCCCCAAATTCAATACCTATTTTAGGAAAAGATTCATCAGTAAGTTTTCTACAAAGATACATAGCCACTTGTCTTGGAAAAGCAAGATTTGCACTTCTCTTCTTACTTTTCAAATCTTCAACTGATACTTGAAAGTGTTCTGCTACTATTCTTTGTATCCTATTAATATTATTTTTTTCACTATAACCTTTATTAACAAAATCTTTTAATACTTCAATTGCAAGATCTAATGTAATATTTGCTCCACCCATAATAGTAGAGTACGCAAGTAGTCTAGTGATTGATCCTTCCAAATGTCTTACATCACTTCCTACATTGGAAGCAATATATTCTATTACATCATCAGGAATATTCTTATCAATTGATTCCCCTACTATTCTTTTCTTTAATATAGCAACTCTAAGTTCAAAGTCTGGTGGATAAATATCAGCAGTTAGTCCCCAACAAAATCTTGTTCTTAAACGATCTTCTAACATTTTTAAGTCATCTGGTGACCTATCTGATGAAATAATAATCTGTTTATTCTCATTATACAAATTAGTAAATGTGTGGAAAAATTCATTTTGTGTTTGCTTTGTTCCTTGAAAAAATTGAATATCATCAATAATTAGAACATCTATATTTCGGTATTTATTTTTGAAATAATTAATATAATCAAAGTTATTTCCATATTCATCTTTCTTGTTAATTCCAAGAAAATCATTAATAAATTGATCACTTGGAACATATAGAACTTTTTTATCACTATGTTGCTGTATATAATTTCCAATTGCGTGCATTAAATGTGTCTTTCCAAGTCCGCTATTACCATAAATAAATAGTGGATTATAGATATTTCCAGGATTCTCCGCTACATCTAAGGCCGCAGCTTGTGCAAATTTATTACTATTACCTACTATAAAGTTTTCAAATGTATAGTCAGGATTTAAATTAGATTGATGCCTTCTTTGAATTGATTGAACCTCATAATCAATGGGTACTTCCGTAGAGGAAAATAATTCTTGCTGTTCTACCCTATTTTCTTTTTCTATTTCCTCTTTAAGAAAAAATTGAATATCTACATTGTCTCCAACAATTTCACTGAGTTTTGACACAATCAGTTCATAATAATGAGTAGTTAAATGTTTTTTAGAAATTCCCATAGGAACTATAATTTTAGCCAACCCATTTTTACATTCATACAATTCAGTTTCTTTAAACCAGGTATCAAAAGAAAGAGGAGTTATATCATTTTTTATGCTATTTAGAAAATTTGACCATATCATTTTTTCATTCATATACTACTCCTCTCTTTCAATAATAAATTGTAAGACTTATTGTAACTGAAAACTGTGGAAAAATAAAGTATAAAAATTAAAAAAAAATTATTCACAAGATAATCACAGGATATCCACAAACTTTTCCACAAATTCTATCCTTATAATATATAATAAATAGAAACTTATCCACATTTAAAAAAAAATTTTTCCAGTATGTGAATAAAGTTATCAACACGCTGTGGAAACTGTTAATAACTAAAAATTATAGAAAAATTATTGACAAAATATACCAGGTCGATTATACTAATGTAGATTTTATGTCTGGAGGTGGAATTATGAAAAGAACTTATCAACCAAATAATAGAAAAATGAAAAAGAAACACGGTTTTTTTGCACGTATGAAATCAAAAGTTTTAAATAGGCGTAGAGCAAAAGGACGTAAAAGACTATCTAAATAATTTAAACCACTGTACACAGTGGTTTTTAAATACTATAATCTAGGTATAGGTGAATATAATGAAAAAGATGAATATAGTAAAAGAAAGCAGAGACTTCCAAAAAATTATAGAGAAGGGAAAATGCTCAAAAAATAGATATTATGTGATATATCAACTAGAAAATGATCTAAATCACTATAGGTTCGGAATATCAATTAGTAAAAAGACTGGAAATGCGGTAATTCGCAATTTATACAAGAGAAAATTAAGAAATATAATAGATGCAAACAAAAAACTCTATCCAAAAAATCAAGATTATATTATAATAATAAGAAAGAACTGTTTAGATGTGGAATATAAAGAATTAGAAAAGCATTTTATTAATTTAATAAAAAACAGTAATTTGATAGAGGAGAAATAAAATGAATAAAAATAATAGAAAAAAAATAGTAATACTATTACTAGCAATACTATTTTTAACAACTGGGTGTACTACAACTTTAAAATCAGAAGACAAAAAAGTAGTAAAAAATCCAGAAACAGGACAAAGTTTAACAAAAAATATATTATGTAAACCAACAAATAAGGATGTAATAAAATTATATGAAGAAAATGGAGTAGACTTAGCTGCCATTCCTAAATGTACAGATTTTAGTGTAACAAGTGGTGGATATGAAGGTTTATGGACAACATTCTTTGTAAAACCGTTAGCATTTATTATATTATTAATAGATAAATTTATCGGTCAAGCAGGATTATCATTAATATTAACTAGTTTGGCATTACGCTTAGTCTTATATCCTGTTACATTAAAAACAGCAATGCAATCTGAACTTATTAAAAAAGCACAACCAGAATTAAATAAACTAGAAAAAAAATATAAAGACAAGACTGATCAAGAATCTATAATGAAAAAAAGTCAAGAAATGACAATGATTTATAAAAAATATAATATCAATCCATTTTCAAGTTGCCTTTATTCTATAATTCAATTACCATTATTTATTGCATTTTTAGAAGCAATAAATAGAGTACCTGCTTTGTTTGAAGGAACATTCTTAGGGTTACAATTAGGAACAACACCTTCTGTAGGACTATTTAATAATGGACAATTCCTATATTTAGTATTAATTATTTTAGTAGGAGTAACTACTTACTTATCTTTCAATTTAAATAAAACAACATCTCAGTCAGAAAATGATCCAATGAAAAATATGACAAATATTACAACAGGAATGATTATTGTAATGGGATTATTTATGTCTAGTGCATTGAATATTTACTGGATAACAACGAACTTATTTACAATTATTCAAAATTTAATTGTAAAAAGAAGTAAGGAGGTTCAATAAGAATGAATAAGACCAATTATATAGGAAAAACAAGAGAAGATGCTGTGAATCAAGCAACAATCGCTCTACAAGAATTAGAAAAAGATTTATATATAAAAGAAATAGAAGTTAAAACTGGGCTTTTCAATAAGAAAGTAGAAATAGAAGTTATAACAAAAGAAGATGTAATCAATTTTATAAGAGATTATCTAAAAAATCTTATTGAGCATATGGGTCTAACAGCAAATATAGAAGTAAAGAAGAGAGAAGATTCAGTAATATTTACTATATATGCTGATAACAATGCAATTTTAATAGGAAAAAATGGAAGAACTTTAGAATCATTAACAACTATTGTAAAGCAAACAGTACATAAAGAAATTGGAACATATTTTAATATGACAATAGATATCGGAGAATATAAAGTTCAACAACAGAAAAGATTAGAATCTTTAGCAAAAAGAGTAGCTAGAGAAGTAGGAAAAACAAAAATAGAAGCAAAATTAGATCCTATGAATTCCTATGAAAGAAGAATAATTCATACACTTTTAGCAGATAATAAAAAAGTTAAAACAGAAAGCGAAGGACAAGAACCAAACCGTTATGTAGTAATAAAACCAAGAGAAGATGAAGAATAATCTTCTTTTCTTTTTGCAAAAAAAGTGATAGTATATTGCTAACAAAAGAGGTGGATAATCATGAATGATACAATAGCGGCCATATCTACAACATTAGGAGTAGGTGCAATATCAATTATTAGAGTTAGTGGAAAGGATTCTATAAAAATAGTAAATAAGATTTTTAAAGGAAAAGACTTAGAAAAAGTAGAGTCTCATACAATTCATTATGGACATATAGTAGAAAAAGGAGAAACAATTGATGAAGTTTTAGTATCTATTATGAAGTCTCCAAAAACTTTTACTATGGAAGATATTGTAGAAATTAATTGTCATGGGGGAATTTCTACTACAAATAAAGTATTAGAATTGGTATTAAATAGTGGTGCAAGACTAGCAGAACCTGGAGAGTTTACAAAACGTGCATTTTTAAATGGAAGAATTGATTTAACCCAAGCAGAATCAGTTATGGATTTAATTAATTCAAAAAATGAGTCAAAAAGAAAAGTAGCAATCAAAGGATTAAATGGTTATGTAAGTAACATTATTAGAAATCTACGTCAGCAGATATTAGAATTACTAGCTTCTATCGAAGTAAATATAGATTATCCAGAATATGAAGATGCTGAAGTAATGACGAATGAGAAGGTAAAACCTCAAATATCTGATATTAAGGAAAAACTTCATAAAATTATTAATGAATCAGAAAATGGAAAAATTTTAACTAATGGTATCAAAACTATTATTATTGGAAAGCCAAATGTAGGAAAAAGTAGCATTTTAAATAGATTACTAGACGAAGAAAAGGCAATTGTTACCAATATAGAAGGAACAACTAGAGATACAGTAGAAGGAAATATTACAATTAATGGTGTATCCTTAAATATAATAGATACTGCAGGTATTCGTGAAACTAATGATATCGTAGAAAAAATAGGGGTAGAGAAGAGCTTAAGTCTAATTAATGATGCAGATTTAGTAATATTAGTATTAAATAATAATGAAGAATTAAAAGAAGAAGATAAAAAAATACTATCTGCTTGTAGTGAAAAGAAGACAATTGTGGTTATCAATAAAAATGATTTAGACAGAAAAATTAATATCGACGAAATTCCATATCAAAATATTATTTATACAAATACAATTGACTTAAATGGTATTGATTCCTTAAAAGAAAAAATAGTAGAATTATTTAATTTAAATGAATTAGACCAGCAAGATTATACTTACCTAAGTAATGTAAGACAGATATCTCTAGCAAAAGAAGCATATAGTATCCTAGAAGAAGTAGAAAATGGTATTGAAAGTGAAGTTCCAGTTGATATGATTGAAATTGATATTAAGAGAGCTTGGGAAAAATTAGGAGAAATCATTGGAGAAACTTATACGGAAGAATTAATTGATCAATTATTTAGTCAATTTTGTTTAGGAAAGTAGTATATATGAAAGAGTTTCTAAATCTAGATATTGAAAGTTTATTTAATTATGTACTAAAAGAAATTAGATATGGATGGATTGATACTAAACAACAAGAACATTTCGATGATAATAACGATGATAGAGAATACCATCTTCAAACTCCAGAAGAAACATTTTGTAGAAAAATAGGAATTTGTTGGGATCGATGTGAACTTTTAAGATATTATTTTGAAAATAATCGCTATTCTTTTAAAACATACTTAATTTATTTATATATTAATGATAATTATTGTCCATCTCATTCTTTTTTAGTTTATAAGAATAATGGAAAGTATATATGGATAGAACCTAGTTTGTCTTTAATTACTAGAGGAATTCATGAATATGATAGTGAACAAGAGTGTTTAAAAGATGCAAAAGATAGATTTATTAAAAATGGTTTTAAAAATAATTTTTTTACTCCCAATGATGATCTTTCAAATTTTTATTGTTATGAATATCAAAAACCAAACTATGGAATTATAGGTCCAAAATTTTATAATCATTGTCGAACAGGTAGAAAAATAAAAATATAAATTACTAAAAATGTAATATAAATTCAAAAAATAGAATTTAAATAGCAAAATTATTTCCCGGGAAATAATTTTTTCTATATTTCCCAAAAAAAATTTAAAAAAAAGGCAAAGTATTGTATAATAGTTCCAGAAAAAAAGAGGAAGTGTATCAAATGAAGTATGACATTATCGTAGTAGGAGGAGGGCATGCTGGATGTGAAGCGTCTCTTGCAGCAGCACGTCTAGGAAATAAAACTCTTCTAATTACAGGAAATATAAAAAATATAGCAGACATGCCTTGTAATCCATCGATTGGTGGTCCAGCAAAGGGAATTATAGTAAGAGAAATTGATGCTCTAGGTGGGGAAATGGCAAATAATATTGATCATAGTTGTCTTCAGGTAAAAATGTTAAATACGAAAAAAGGACCTGCAGTTAGAGCTTTACGCGCCCAAGGAGATAAAATAACATATCCAAAAGCAATGATTGAAACAATAAAAAATCAAGAAAATCTAGAGGTAAGAGAGTCTTTAGTTGAAGATTTAATAGTAGAAGAAAATAAAATCAAAGGTGTTATTTTAGAAAATGGAGAAAAAATCGAAGCAGAAGCTGTTGTTTTAACAACTGGAACTTATTTAAAAGCAGTAATCTTAAGAGGAGATAAAAAGACAGTAAGTGGCCCTCATGGGGAAAGACCATCTAAATTTCTAAGTGATAAGTTAAGAGAATATGGATTCACAATACAAAGATTAAAAACAGGTACTCCACAAAGAATTGATAAAAATAGTATTGATTATTCAAAAACCAGCTTAGAGCCTGGAGATGATGTTACCCACACATTCTCTTTTGATAATGAACCTCTATATAAAGTAGAGGATCAATTACCATGTCACTTAATTTATACTACAAAAGAAACACACGAAATTATTATGCAAAACCTAGAAAAATCAAGTATGTATGGAGGTTATGTTGAAGGAATAGGACCAAGATACTGTCCATCTATAGAAGATAAAGTAGTAAGATTTAAAGATAAAGAAAGACATCAATTATTTCTAGAGCCAGAAAGCTTATATTACGATGATATCTATATTCAAGGATTTTCAACTAGTATGCCAGAAGAAATACAAGATTTAATGGTTCATAGTTTACCAGGATTAGAAAATGCCAAAATATTAAAATATGCCTATGCGATAGAATATGATGCAATTGACCCACTACAATTAAAACAATCTTTAGAGACAAAAGTAATTGAAAACTTATTTACTGCAGGACAAATTAATGGAACTAGTGGGTATGAAGAAGCTGCTGGACAAGGATTAATTGCAGGAATTAACGCTTCTCGTAAAATACATAATCAAGATTCTCTAATTTTAAAAAGAAATGAAGCATATATTGGTGTTTTAATAGATGACCTAGTAACAAAAGGAACCAAAGAACCATATCGTATGTTAACATCTCGTGCAGAATATAGATTATTACTACGACACGATAACGCAGACTTAAGACTTAGAGAATATGGACATGACATTGGTTTAATAAATGAAGAAAGATATCAGAAATTTAAACTAAAACAAGAAAAAATAGAAGAACTTAATAATTTATTAAAGCAAACAAAAGTAACTCCAACAAAGGAAAATAATGAATATTTAGAGTCTATTGGTTCCACAAAACTACTAGATGGAATAAGCTTATATGATTTACTAAAAAGACCAGAAATAACAATTCAAAATTTAAAAAAATGGATAGATATAGATTTTTCTAATGAAGTAATTGAACAGGTAGAAATTCAAGACAAATATGAAGGATACATAAAAAAGGCAAATCGTGAAGCAGAAAAAATGCTTGATTTAGAAAAAATAAAAATTCCAGAAGATATCAATTATGACAATGTTCACAATTTAGCAAGTGAAGCAAGGCAAAAGTTATCTACTATTAGACCAACAACCATAGCACAAGCCTCACGTATTAGTGGAGTAAATCCTGCAGATATTTCAATACTAATGGTTTATTTAAAAAAGGAAAAAAGAGTATGAATATAGAATGTTTTTTAGAAGAAGCAAAAAAATTAGGTATTTTATTAACGGAAGATCAACTATCAAAATTAGAAAAATTTTATCGATTATTAATTTCTTGGAATGAAAAAATGAATTTAACTAGGATTATAGAAAAAGAAGAAGTATATTTAAAACATTTTTATGATAGTTTAACAATAGTAAAAGTAATCGATTTAAACAAGAAAATGACTTTATGCGATGTAGGAAGCGGTGCAGGATTTCCTGGAATTGTATTAAAAATTGCTTTTCCAAATCTAAAAATAACATTAATAGACTCCTTACAAAAAAGGGTAAATTATCTAAATCAAATTATAAAAGACTTAGAATTGACTGATATTGAGGCAATTCATACAAGAGCAGAAGATTATGCAAAAGATAATAGAGAAATATTCGATATAGTAACAGCAAGGGCGGTAACGAATTTAAGAATATTAGCTGAATTATGTATTCCTATGGTAGCAGTAGATGGGTACTTTATTCCAATGAAAGCAAATATAGATGAAGAAATAATAGATTCACAAGAAATACTAATGAAATTAAATGGAAAAATAAAACGTCGAGAAACTTTTTATCTTCCAATAGAGAATAGTATTAGAAATATTATTTTAATAAAAAAAGATGCAAAAACGAATCCAATATACCCAAGAAAGATAGATAAAATTAAAAATAATAAATAAAATAGTGATAAAAATACAATTTAGAAACATAAGATTGATAGAAGTCGATTATCAAAAAAAATCGGCTTTTTTCTTGTTTAGTTGAAAAAATATGGTATAATGAATATGATTAGAAAAATAGGTAAAAGAATAAAAAGAATGAAAAGAGGTTTACTATGGATAGAGAAGTAGTGGATTTATACTTAGATGATATTATCCCTAACCGTTTTCAGCCACGTGAGGTGTTTAATGGTGATGCTTTAAAAGAACTATCAGATTCAATTAAAGCACACGGGGTAATTCAGCCAATCATAGTTAGAAAAATTGGAGATAAGTATGAAATTATTGCCGGAGAGAGAAGATATAAAGCATCTGCAATGGCAGGACTTACTAAAATTCCTGCAATTATTAGAAATTTAGATGATAAAGAAACATCAAAAGTAGCACTATTAGAAAATCTTCAAAGAAAAGATTTAACACCAATAGAAGAAGCTAGAACATATCAAAAAATCTTAGAATTAGACTCTATGACACAAGAAGAATTAGGGCGTACTATGGGAAAAAGTCAAGCTTCTATTGCAAATAAAATGAGACTTCTTTCATTACCAGATGAGGTACAAGAAGCATTATTAAAAGATCAAATCTCAGAGCGTCATGCTAGAAGTTTACTAAATTTACAGAATGCAGAAGAACAAATTGCAATGTTACACGAAATTATTGACAAAAGAATGACAGTTCGTGAACTTGATACAAGAATTAAAGGTGCTTCAGTAAGAACAATGGAAAAACCAATAATAAATGAGTTTCCAAAAAATAATGAACAACCAGTAGAGTCAAATGCTCTAAATCAAAATTATAATTCAAATCCAATTAATCCTACTCAAATCCCTGTAGAAAATCGTGAGGCAAAAGTAGAAAGATTTGAAATGCCAAATGCAATGCCTACACCAGTTTCAAATAAAACAGAATCGCTTGTAAGACCAATAATACCTCAATCTGATAGTATTGATGAAGAAGAAGATGACAATAGTCCAAGCATTTTCCAAGTAAAACCTAAAAAAGATATCAATCAGCTAATTACTCCACAAGAAAAACCAAATGTAATTGAGTTATTAGATGATGAAGAATTATTTTCTTTAAGAGATGCAGTTGCACAAATTAGAAATAGTGTTGGAAAAGTAAGAGAAAAAGGATTTATAATCAAAGTAGAAGAAATGGACTTTGAAAAAAATTATCAGATAGTAATAAAAATAGAGAAAAATATGTAAAAAGTAGAGAGTTCTACTTTTTTTTAACAAATTCATAAGAATTCATTTCATATTTAATTTATTTTTGTTAAAATAGAAAAGTATTAAAACAAAAAAAGGTGGTAACATGGGAAAGATAATTTCATTAGTAAATCAAAAAGGTGGAGTAGGAAAAACAACAACAAGTATAAATCTTTCTGCATCTTTAGCACATTTAGGAAAAAGAGTATTATTAATAGATTTAGACCCTCAAGGAAATACAACAACTGGAGTGGGTGTTAACAAAGGGGATATTATCAAAAGTGTACATGATGTAATGACAGGAAGATGCCTTGCACAAGAAGCAATTATAAAAACAAAATTTAAAAATCTATACCTTTTACCAGCTACAATTAATTTAGCAGGATTAGATATAGAATTAGTAGAAAAAAGTAAGTCAGAACAAAACTTTTCAAAAAATATACAGTTAAAACAGGGGTTGGATCCAATAAAAGATGTATTTGATTTCATTATTATTGATTGTCCCCCATCCTTAGGGTTAATTACAACAAATGCTCTAACAGCATCTAATTCCGTAATTATACCAGTTCAATGTGAGTTCTTTGCATTAGAGGGAATTACACAATTATTAAACACTATAATGCTAGCCCAGAAAAACTTAAATCCTAACCTAGATATTGAGGGAGTTCTTTTAACAATGCTTGATTCAAGAGCAATTCTATGTTTAGAAGTAGTAGAAGACATACGTAGATTCTTTAAAGAAAGAGTTTATAATACAATAATTCCAAGACTAGTAAGAATTGCAGAGGCACCATCACATGGAACTCCAATTATAGAATATGATCCAAAACATCGTGGAACAATTGCATATTTAAATTTAGCAAAGGAAGTGATTGAAAGAAATGGAAATTCAAAGAGAGAACAATAGAAGAAAAGCATTAGGTCGTGGTTTAGAAGAATTATTTAATAATGAACCAATGAATTATTCAAGTATCGAAGAAAAAATTATAGAGGAAACACCAAAGGAAGAAATTATAGAGATTCCTTTATCACAATTAAGAAGTAATCCATATCAACCAAGAAAAAATTTTGATGAAAAAGCATTACAGGAATTGGCTGATTCAATTAAAGAACATGGTGTATTTCAACCAATTATAGCGAAAAAAAGTATCAAAGGGTATGAAATTATCGCTGGAGAAAGACGTGTAAAAGCATCAGAATTAGCAGGAAAAGAAACAATACCAGCGATTGTTCGTGATTTTAGTGATAATGATATGATGGAAATTGCATTGCTAGAAAATTTACAGAGAGAAAATTTAAATGCATTAGAAGAAGCAATGGCATATAAAAAATTATTAGAAGAATTATCTTTAACACAAGAACAATTAGCCCAAAGACTAGGAAAAAGTAGAAGTCATATCACAAATATGCTAGGAATTCTAAACCTTCCAGAAGAAGTAAAAGATATGATAATGGATGAAAAACTAACAATGAGTCATGCTAGAGTTTTAAGTAAAATGGAAGATCCAGTAAAAATTAAAGAATTAGCAGAGCGCATTGTGATGGAAAACCTAAGTGTTAGACAAATCGAAAATATTTCATTAGATAGTCTATATGCAAAGAAAAATAAAATAAAAAAACGAGAAAATGTAGTAAACGAATATAAGGCAGTAGAAGAAGAATTGTCTGAAAAATTAGGAACAAAAGTAAAGATTAAAAACAATAAAATGGAAATATCTTTCATTAATAATAATGATTTAAATCGTTTACTAGAAATTATTGGTTTTGAAAATTAGGGGGAAATTAAATGTTAGAGAAAGTAATAATTCCTCAGATATATTTACCAATTTTATATATAGCAGTTGCTGTACTAATTCATGGAATTTTAAAAAAACTAATTAAAACAGTAATTTCAGCAAAGGAAAGAAATCTTGAAAAGGGTAGTTATAACTATAAAAAATCAGAAACTCTAAAAATACTGTTATGTAATTTTATGAAATATATAATTGGTATATTTACAATTCTAGCAATTTTAACTGTATATGGAGTTGATGTGAGTTCTGTATTAGCAGGACTTGGAATTGTTGGAGTATTATTAGGTCTTGCATTACAGGATTTTGCTAAAGATATTATTGCCGGAATAGGAATAGTATTAGAAAATCAATATGCGATAGGTGACTACGTAACAATTGGAGATTTTACAGGAGAAGTAATATTTTTAGGTTTAAAAACAACCAGAATTAGAAGTTTTGATGGAAAAACTAAAATTATTGCAAATCACAACATTACAGAAATTACCAATTTAAGTATGGTAGACTCAAAAGCAATTGTAGACGTTGAAATTTCTTATGAAGAAGATATTGAGCGCACAAAGAAAGTATTAATATCACTTGCAAAAAAACTAACAAAAACGCTCCCAGATTTAACTGATGAAGTACAAGTTTTAGGAATTGAAGCATTAAAGGATTCATCTGTAACTTATCGATTAATTGCATCAACAAAATCGATGTCTCATTATAATGTCCAAAGATTAATGAGAGAAGAAGTAAAGAAATGTTTGGATGAGGAAAAAATTAAAATACCATATCCACAAATAGAGGTTCATCATGGAAAATAAAGAATATGGACTTAATAGTCGAGTAGTGATGAAGAAAGGGCACCCATGTGGGACAAATGAATGGGAGATTATTCGTCTTGGTGCTGACATAAAAATTCGATGTGTCAATTGTAATAGAACAGTAATGCTTCCAAGAATTGAATTTAATCGTAAATTAAAGAAAGTAATTCAAAGTGAGGAGCAGTAATATGAGAGAAAAAAAGAAATTAAAACTTAAAAAATTTCATTTTCATCCTGTAACAACATTTATATGTCTAATAATATTAACTATCTTATTAAGTTGGGTGTTTAGTACTTTACAAGTACAAGCAACATATAACAAATTGAATTTAACAACATATGAATTAGAAAAAACATTAGTATCTGTAGAAAATCTATTAAATTATGATGGAATAAAGTTTTTAATAAGTGAGGCTGCTACTAATTTTATAAGTTTTACTACATTAAGTACTCTACTAATTGCCCTAATAGGATTAAGTATTGCCCAAGCAACAGGTTTCTTTGATACATTTATACGAAGAGTTTTGGTAAAAGTAGATAATAGGAAATTAACCTTTATAGTAATATTTATTTCTATTATATCTAGTTTAATAAATGAAAGTGGATATGTAATTATGATTCCACTGGCTGCAATCATCTTCAAAGAAAATAATAGAAGTCCGTTAGGAGGGATTATAACAGCCTTTACTGGTGTAGCATTTGGATATGGTGTTACCTTGTTTGTAGGATCTATGGAAGCAAATTTAATTCCAATAACAGAAGCTGCTGCAAGAGTAATTGATGAAACATATCATGTAGCATTAACATCAAATTTAATTATTATTATTGCAACTTCAATTATATTATCAATCATTGGAACATTTATAATAGAATATTTTGTAGTTCCTAAATTAGGAAGATATAAAGAAACAGAAGAAAAAACAGAAGAAATTGAAATTATAGAAAATGAAGAAGAAATAGAACAAAAAAGACTTCAAGATGAAATTAGAGAAAAAAAAGGATTAAAGAATGTTTTTATTGCCACTATTCTGTTTATAGCCTTCTTTATCTATGCGTTATTACCAGGATTACCATTCTCTGGATTACTTTTAGATAGTAAAGAGGCTACATATTTAGCTCAAGTTTTTGGGGAAAATTCATATTTCCAGGATGGATTTACGTTTTTAGTATCACTTTACTTTATAGTAATCGGTATTGCCTATGGTAAAGGAGCAAAGACAATAAAAAATGATAAAGAACTTATTACAGATGCTAGTAAATATCTTGCAAATGTAAGTAGTTTAATTATTTTAGTATTTTTAGCTTCTCAATTTATTGCAGTGTTTAGAAAAACAAATATTGCAACAGTAATTTCAGCATGGGGTGCTAATATAATATCTCAAGCAGGTTTTACTGGATTGCCTTTAATATTATTAGTTTTATTAGTAATAGCATTAGTAAATTTAATATCACCAACGCCACTTGCTAAATGGACTATACTTGCACCAACCGTAGTACCAAAATTAATGCAAGCAAATATTTCTCCAGAATTTTCTCAATTTTTATTAAGAGCTGGAGATTCTATGACAAAAGGTATCACTCCACTATTAGCATACTTTGTAATTCTTATTGGTTACTTAAATATATATAATCCAAATAAAAAAAGACCAATTACATTTGGTAGAGCATTAAAGCTAATTTTACCTTATTGTTTAATTATTAGCTTTGCTTGGATAGTAATAGTAATTCTTTGGTATTTAACAGGATTACCTTTAGGACCATCAAGTTTTCCAACTCTATAACAAAGACAACATCAGTTGTCTTTTTTTATTGCCATTTTTGTTAAAAAGTAGTAAAATATCAAATAAAAAAACAGGGGGAAAGAAATGATAAATTTTAGGTTAATGGATAATAAAAATGTGGAAGAAGTAATGAATGTTTATTCAAAAGCTTATACTTGGGATAAAGAGAAAAAATGTTTTTTATGCAACCAGGAAAGTATTGACGAATTATCTCTATCACAAAACTATGCAATGTATGATAATCACGATTTAATAGGTTATGGATCAGTTACACCAGTAGTTAAGAATCTTCAAACATATATGGTAATTCGTCGTAAATTTAGAACATCTGAAAAAACTCCAATGGATAAGATTGGGGAAGCTTGTATTATTATACATCCAGATTATAGAAATCAAGGATGTGGTAACAAACTATTACAACATTTAATTCAAGAATCTAAAATTAATTATGAAAGTATGGTTGCATATATAGTAACAAATAATCTACCATCTATTTCACTAGTAAGAAAACATGATTTTGAATTTCGCTGTAGACATAATAAAGAAAATTTTTATGAAAAGAAACTATTTCTAATATAACAAAACTAATGAAATAATGATTAATCTTCAATAAGAATATGTTATACTATAAATTGATAGGAAAGAGGGATTATTATGGGATTAACTGCAGGAATTGTAGGATTACCAAATGTAGGAAAATCAACATTATTCAATGCAATTACAAAAAAAAGTATTTTAGCAGCAAACTATCCATTTGCGACAATTGATCCAAATGTAGGAGTAGTTACTGTACCAGATAAAAGATTAGATATACTAAATGAAATGTATCATCCAGCAAGACTAATACCAACTGCATATGAATTTACTGATATTGCTGGTCTTGTAAAAGGGGCCAGTCAAGGAGAGGGTTTAGGAAATAAGTTTTTATCACATATTAGAGAAACAGACGCAATTGTAGAAGTTGTTAGATGTTTTGAAAATTCTGATATTATTCACGTAGAAGGTGGAATTGATCCAATTCGTGATATAGAGATTATAAATCTAGAATTAATTTTGGCAGATTTAGAAAGTATCGGAAATAGAATAGAAAAAATTTCAAAAAAATTAAGAGCATCTAAAGAAAAAGAAGATCAGATTGAATTAGATGCTTTAGAAAAAGCAAAAAGTGCATTAGAAAGAAATCAAGCTCTTCGTTCTGTAGATTTTACAGAAGATGAATTACTTGCCATCAAATCTTATAACTTTTTAACATTAAAGCCAATTATTTATATGGCAAATATCAATGAAGAAGAATTATCAGAAGAAGATAATATTTATGTAAAATCAGTAAAAGAATATGCATCTAAAGAAAATGCTAAAGTTATTAAAGTGTGTGCCAAGATTGAAGAAGAATTAAGCCAACTAGAAGATGCAGATAAAAAAGAAATGTTAGAGGCACTAGAATTAGATATGAGTGGTTTAGATCAATTGATTCAAGCTACTTATGAATTACTAGGACTTTCTACTTATTTTACAGTAGGAACAGATGAAGTTAGAGCATGGACATATAAAACAGGGATGAATGCAAAACAATGTGCTGGTATTATCCATAGTGATTTTGAAAAAGGATTCATTCGTGCAGAAGTTATTTCTTACCAAGATTTAATTGAATGTGGAAGTGAATTAAAAGTAAAAGAAGCAGGAAAGTTTAGACTTGAGGGAAAAGAATATTTAATGCAAGATGGCGATATCTGTCATTTTAGATTTAATGTTTAATAGAGAGATTAAAAAAAGAATGTATACACGACAAAAAGAGTATACTAAAGAAGGGTGAAAGAATGAAAAATAAAATTTATCCAAAAACATTTATGTATTTGTTTATTGGATTATTAATCACATTTTTAACAGGGTATTATGTGCAAAATAATCAAGATATGCTAGAATTTATTTTTACGGGAAGTACCTATATATTTTTAGTAATACTAGAACTAGGAGTTGCTATATTCCTAAGTGCAAGAATTACTAAGATGAGTCCAGTAACAGCAAAAACATGTTACTTACTATATTCATTTTTAAGTGGACTTAGCTTCTCAAGTGTATTTGTAATATATAAACTAGAATCTATATTAATGGTATTCTTAGTTGCTGCAGCATTATTCCTAATTTTTGCACTAATTGGATATTATACAAAGATGGATTTAAGTAAGATAGGAACATATTTACTTATGATTCTATTAGGAGTAATTATATGTTCAGTAATTAATATTTTTATAGGAAATAACACATTTGATATTATTGTTACATGTATAAGTATTGTAGTATTCTTAGGATATATTGCATACGATATTCAACAAGTAAAAAGACTAGAAGGAATGATTGATGATGAAAACTTAGCAGTAATTAGTGCATTCCAATTATATTTAGACTTTATTAATATCATTTATGATTTATTAAGATTATTTGGAAATATTAACGATGATTAGAAAAAAGCAAAAAAGCAAAAATTTCTTGCTTTTTTCTTTTATTTTTTATATAATAAAATACACTTTTTAAATATTATAACTAAATAAAAAAAGAAAATAAGTATTAGGGGGATTAAAAATGTTTTTAGAATCAATGTTAGAATTTGCTACACTAGCAAAAATAAAAGTAGATGGAATGAAAGCTACCTATGATGAAGATGATAATCAATTAACTTTACAAAGAAGAGAACAAAAAAATTTAGATAATACTTCAGAAAAGGTAGTCATCCAAATAGATAAAAATCAAAATAGTGTTTTAATTAAACAAGAATTTAGAGAAGAATCAAATTTTGAAGAAATAGGAAATCAAGAATATTCCTATGATGTTTTCGGATATCAAAAAATTATAGAAATTAGGATAAATGGAAAAGAAATGGAAATGTCTACAGCAAGTGTTTTTCAACTTTTTCAAGAAGATACAGCAGGTATTGGAGAAAGATATATGATAATATTTGATACAATTGATGATATGACTAATAAAAATAAATGGATGGGAAATATTCAAGAAATAGAAATAGAAAAAAAGAAATATACTGTATCACAAGGATATAAAGTAACAGATGGAACATCAAAGATAGGAAAGTTAGAAACAGAAGAAAATACAATTCAAAAGATTAAGTAATGAAGATTTTATAGTAAAAAGTTAAAATCAAGAATATTTCTGTTCTTTTTTTTCTTTTTATATTAAGATAGATATATACAAAGGAGAAATTTTATGGAGAAAAATACATTAGAAGCATTTGTAGTAAAAAGAAAAAAGGTATTATTACCAGCATTAAACATAGAAAATTTTTGGAATAGTACCTATTGGTGCTCAGTTAAAACTAGTAGAAGGGCATTAAAAGGAGAAATATTAATTGAATCAAAAGAAGAAAAAGTAAATGACTATTATTTGTATGGTACAGAAATACCAGTTGTTTTTTGCTACCCAAATTATCATGAAGAAACAAGACCATTTATGGAAATTTGTATAGGAGTAGAAACAAAAAAATGGGAAGTATCCTCTTCTATGAAAAAAAGCCATCCAGATGGAAAATTTCATTATAACGGAAAATGTATTACCAATGAAGATGTAATTCATTGGTTAGAAAATGAAATTAATATTGAATCTATGAAAAGAGTTAGAGAATGGGCAATAAGATATGGAGAAGATTGCCAAAAAAGGTTAGAAGACATGAAGAAACGACAAGAAGAAGAAGCACCACGATTAGAGGCTATGCGTCGTCAGCGTGAAGAAGAACAAGCTCAAAAAGTAAAAAAAATGATTAACAAAAGAAATGAATTAATTTCAAAGTATCAATAATAAAATATTAAAATGAAAGTGAGAAAAAATGAAAAAAACATTTACATTCTCTCTTTTTTTTGTTATAGTACTAACGAGTATTTAATACTCCTTGCCAATTTTTATGGTTGGCCTTAAGTCCAAAAGGAGGTGTAAACAATGAGAAAATATGAATTAATGTTTATCGTTAGACCTGACTTAGAAGAAACTGCAATCAAAGCTGTTGCTGACAATATGAAAGAGATTGTAACTTCTAATGGTGGAAAAGTTCAAGAAGTAAAAGAAATGGGACAAAGAGATCTAGCATATGAAATGAACAAGTATAAAACTGGATATTATTTCCTATTCACAGTAGAAACTGAAAATCTTGAAACTACAAAAGAATTTGATCGTGTATGTCGTATCAATGAAAACATCATTCGTCATATCGTAGTAAGAGTAGAAGATTAAGAGAGGATTTAATATGAACAAAGTATTTTTAATCGGAAGATTAACAAAAGATCCAGAATTAAGATATACAAGCAGTAACATTCCAACTGCATCATTTAGTATTGCAGTAAACAGAAATTTCACAAATCAAAATGGAGAACGTGAAGCAGATTTTATTAACATTATTGTTTGGAGAAAACAAGCAGAAAATGTTAAAAATTATTTAACAAAAGGAAGTCAAGTAGCAATCGATGGTCGTATTCAAACAAGATCATACGATGCACAAGATGGATCAAAAAGATATGTTACAGAAGTTATTGCAGATAATGTGCAATTTTTAGATACAAAATCTAGTGGAAACAGTGGATACCAATCAAATGGTCCTACACCATATGATTTTGAACAATCAGCACCAGCTGCACCAACAACAGATGTATCTTCAGATCCTTTTGCAGATTTCGGTTCTTCAATTGAAATAAGTGATGATGAATTACCATTCTAAGGAAGGAGAAAAAAATCATGGCAGAATTTTATAGAAAAAAGAAAAAAGTATGCTACATGTGTACAGGAAAAGATATCGATTATAAAGATGTAGATACTTTAAAGAAATATATCAACGATAAGGGAAAAATTTTACCTAGAAGAATTACAGGAACATGTGCAAAACATCAAAGATATATTGCTCAACAAATTAAACGTGCTCGTGCAATCGGATTATTACCTTATACAAAATAAGATGGACAAAAGTTCATCTTTTTTCTTTTTCAAATAAAGAAAATATTGTATAATAGGAAACTAACAAGAGGTGATAAAATGGTAAATTTAGAAGAAAAAATATCACTTGCTAAAAATTTGATAGAAAACAGCGAATCCTATCCAGATAAATTAAGATGTTGTAGTAAATTATATCCTTTTACCACAGAAAATCTAAAAGAAGAACTGAAACCTTTTGATTTACAAGGAAAAGACATCTTGACAGTAATGGGAAGTGGAGATCAAGTATTTGAACACTTTTTAAAAGGAGCAAAAAATATAGACGTCTTTGATTTAAATCCATTAACAGAATCCTACTATTATTTAAAATTAGCAGCACTTATAGAAAATCTTCCAAAACAAGAATTTTTTCAATTTCTATCTTCAAGAAATTTACAAATACCAAACCAAATAAATAAGCAAGTATTAAATTATGATACTTATCACCGAATTCATCCATTTATAAAAGGAGATAGTCAAAAATTTTGGGATTTTCTGTTTAACACTTACAAAAGAAGCGAAATACGTAGACCAGATAGACTTTTTACATCTGATGAACCCGAATATCAACATCTAGAAAGAATGTTAAATTATATAGAAGAAGAGCAATATCAAAAATTACAAGATAGCATTTCAAATTTATCGATAAACTTCTTAAATTTTTCTATTCAAGAACTTCCATATCACCTAACAAAAAAATATGATTTCATTAATTTATCAAATATTATTAGATATGTAGATGATATTTGGAAAGAAAATCCATTAGAAGAGTTTAAAAAAATAACAGATAAATTAATTTCTTATCTAAAGAAAGATGGAATTTTAATTATAGGTTACCTTTATGAATATAAAAGAGAATCATACTTATCCATATACCAACCAGATCAAAGAGAAAAATATTATCCAAGGACTATTTATGATTATTACTCATTTACTGGAGTAACAGACATAAAGTATGGTCATGATAATCGATTTGAAGATGCAGTTATTGTCTATAAAAAGGAAAAAAAGTAGAAATATTTTCCTAATCTCTTAAAATACAAAAAAACAATGCCTAAGTGACAGTTAAGTAATTTTGTAGTATAATTAATTACATAGTTAGAAAGGAGCATTATGGGAATATTAGAAAGAGCAAAAGACTTAAGAAAAATAATAAAAAAGCATGAAGTTATATTCATAGTTGGACATAAAGATTTAGACTTAGATGCGATTGGTGGGGCTCTAGGTATGTCCTATATTGTTAGAAAATTTCATAGAGATGCTTATATAATTATAGATGATGAAACCTTTGAGCCTGGAGTAGAAAAAATAATCAATCAGACATTAAAATCGAACTTTATAAAAAGTACAGATTTAGAAAAAAAGAAAAAAAATAAAAACTTATTAATCATAGTAGATACAAATAAACCATTTCTTTTACAGAATAGCGATTTAATCAATCAATTTTCTGATATTATAGTAATTGATCACCATCAGCCTAACTCATCAAGTATACAGAATGGAATGTTATTAATCGATACAGAATCATCCAGTGCATGTGAATTAGTAACTGAACTAATATACTATTATGGAATTAAACTAGAACCAGAAATAGCGACTACTATCTTAGGAGGAATTGTCTTAGATACTAATAACTTTGTAGTAAAAACACATGCTAAAACTTATTTCGCAGCATATCACTTAGCAACGTTCGGAGCTGATCCAACGAAAGTACAATTTTATTTAAAACAAGATATTAAAGACTATATTATAAGGCAAAAAGTCATTATAGATGTGGAAATTGTCAATGAATGGTTTGCAGTAACCGCAGGAGATGAATCTATCAAATATAAACGTGAAGAACTAGCTAAAATCGCCGATACGCTTCTTCAATTTAATGGTGTAACAGCTTCATTTGTGGTAGGAAGACTAGTAGATGGAAATATAGGAATTAGTGCTAGAAGCGAAGGAAAAATTGATGTTGGCGTAATTTTAGAAAAGTTAAGTGGTGGTGGTGGAAAACAGGAAGCCGCAGCACAAATTAAGGATAAAACAATTAAAGAAGTAAAAAAACAATTATTAGAAATATTAAATTAGGGGGAATTAAAATGAAAGTAATTTTTATCAAAGACCTAAAAAAACAAGCTAAAAAAGGTGAAATAAAAGAAGTAAAAGATGGATATGCTCAAAACTTCTTAATTAAAAATGGTTATGCTGTTCAAATGAATGAAAAAAATTTAACAACATTAAAAAATCAAAAAGAAGAAGAAAAGTTAGAAGATACTAAAAATAGAAAAGAAGCGGAAGAATTAAAGCAAAAACTTGAGCATGAAGAATTTTTATTCAAAGTGAAAACTGGAGAAAATGATAAAGTTTTTGGAAGTGTAAGCCCAAAACAAATCAAAGATGAACTTCATAAAAAGGGATACAAGATTGATAAAAGGCAAATTGAATTAATGTCAAGTATTAGTTCTTTAGGATATCATAATGTAAATGTTATTCTATATAAAGAAATCAAAGCAGTAATCAAAGTACATTTAGTAAAATAAGGAAGTGAGGTGGTACCATGGCTTTAAAGGCAGTTCCACATGATTTAGTAGCAGAACAATCTGTATTAGGAGCTATGTTTTTATCAAAATTAGCAATTGAAAAAGCAACAGAAGTTCTAACAAAAACAAGTTTTTATGATGAAAAAAATGGTATCATTTTTCAAACAATCGTTGATTTAAACGAAAAAAAAATACCAATTGATTTAACAACAGTGACAGCGGAACTAAATCAGACAAAGAAGCTGAATGAAATCGGGAATGTTGAATATTTAACAGAAATTATTAACGTAGTACCAACTGCAGCAAATGTAGAATTCTATATCAAAGCGGTAGAAGATAATTATTTATTAAGAAATGTGATTGATACTTCAACGGAAATAGCAACTCTCGCTTATGAAAATGAGGGGGAAGTTTCAGATGTTTTAGACCAAGTTGAACAAAAAATAGTAAAAATAATTAAAAATAGACGTTCTGGAGAATTCCAATCCATTCAAGATGTATTAGTCAATGTTCAAAAAAATTTAGAAGTACTATCTGAATCCAAAGGAAAAATAACAGGAATTCCTACGGGATGGATTGAGCTAGATAAAATGACATCTGGGTTACATGAAAATCAATTAATCATTCTAGCAGCACGTCCAGCAATGGGAAAAACTGCGTTTGCCTTAAATCTAGCAACTAATGTTGCAATTAATACAGACAAAACTGTTGCTATATTTTCATTAGAAATGGGTGCAGAGCAACTAGCAAATCGTATTATATCTTCTCTAGGTCAAATTGAAGGACAAAAATTAACCAATGGGAACTTATTAAACAACGATTGGAAAAGAATTACAGAAGCAAGAAGCCAACTTAGTAATGCAAAATTATATATATCAGATGATGCAGGTGTAACCGTTGGAGATGTAAAAAGCAAATGTCGTCGTTTAGCAACAAGTGAAGAAGGTCTAGATTTAGTAATTATTGACCACTTACAATTATTAACTATGGGTGGAAATTATGGGAATAATAGACAAGCAGAAATGACAGATATTTCTCGTAGTTTAAAAAAAATGGCTATGGAATTAAATATCCCAGTAATTGCCTTAGCTCAGTTATCCCGTGGTGTTGAAAGTCGTGAAGATAAACGACCTAAAATGAGTGATTTAAGAGAATCAGGATCGATCGAACAGGATGCTGATATTGTAGCACTATTATACCGTGATGATTATTACCAATCACCAAAGGATACTTCACAAGATGCACCAGACCCAAGTATCAGTGAATTAATTATTGGGAAACATAGAAATGGTCCAACAGGAAAAATCGATTTATTATTTAGAAAAAATACAAGTTCATTTGTAAACTTTACTAGTGAAGATCGAGGAGGAAATAATGGATAAAAAAACGTTTATATTAACAGTAATTGCTATCTTTATCTCATCGGCAATTCTATATATAAGTGCAAATCCTACAACAATATCAGCAAAACTATTAGGAATTGTAGGAAGAGAGTCAGAACCTAGACAACTTTATCATATTTATCTTGGAGGAAAATCTTTAGGATTAATAGAATCTAAGGAAGAACTAGAAAAATATATTGATGAAGTTCAAGTAGAAATTAAAGAAAAATATAATGTTAATAAAGTATATATTCCTAATGACTTAGACATCGTTCAAGAAATTACATATAATAATAAGGTTTCAAGTATTAACGAAATTTATAACAAAATAGTTGATTACAGAGAAGATGAATCATTTACTATTGATGGGTACAAAATTACCATCAATGGATACGAGAAAATGACAGAAGATCACGGAACACAAAAAACAGAAGATGTGGTTATCTATGTATTAGATAAAAACTTATTTAAAGATTCCGTTGAGAAGACAATCAAATCATTTATTTCAGAGGAAGATTATGATAATTTCTTTCATGATACACAAAAAGAAATCACAGAAACAGGAACAATTATAGAGGATTTATATATTCAAAACAATATTACAATTACGAAAACAAGAATCCCAGCAAATGCATACATTTATCTAACTGAAGAAGATTTGTGTAAATATCTATTATTCGGAACAACAGATGAATTAACTACCTATACAGTAAAAGAGGGAGATACCATTTCTGACATCGCGACCAATCATAAGTTATCAGCAGATGAATTTCTAATTGCCAATACTACATATAAGACATCAAATGACTTATTATATCCTGGAGAAGTAGTAACTTTAGGAGTAATTGAGCCAAGATTTGATACCATAGAAGAAACTCACGTAGTATCCAAAAAAGTAAAGACAAGAGAAATTGTTTATGAAGATGATCCTACTCAATATACTGGATATGAAAGTGTAAAAGAAGAAGGTTCTGATGGACTTAGTTTAGTTACGGAAAAAATAAAATTAGTAAATGGAGAAATCACATCTGTAGTACCAGATAGTGAACAAGTAATCACTGCTCCAGTAAATAAAGTAATTGTCAGAGGTACAAGAAAATATGTAGTATCTTCTGGTGGTGGATACAATGTAGAGGTTCCAGTAGGTATTGGTAGTTGGGTATGGCCAACCAATGCAGGATATACACTAAGTAGTGGTTATGGATGGCGTGGAGGAAAATTACATGCTGGTATGGATATCAGTGGTACTGGATATGGTTCTCCAATTAAAGCAGCCAACAATGGTATAGTAGTAATTTCTTCTTATACAGGAATGAATGGTCATTATATTGTCATCAAGCATGCCAACGGTTATTTTACAGAATATGCACATCTTTCACATAGAAATGTACAAAAAGGGCAAGTTGTTTATGCTGGTGATGTTATTGGTGGTATGGGAAATACAGGATATGCATGGGGAGTTCATTTGCATTATGGATTATGGACAGTAGCACCATATACAGGAAATTCAATGAACCCAATGAATTTATATCGATGAAAATAAAAGTTTTAGCAAGTAGTTCTAAAGGAAACTCTACATACATTGAAACAGGTAATACAAAATTACTAATAGATGTAGGAGTTTCCTATCCTTATTTATTAAGAGAATTAGAACAAATTTCCATCTCACCATTAGAACTAGATGGAATCTTAATTACTCATACTCATGCTGACCATATTAAAGGACTACAATCCTTAGTAAAAAGAACCAATATAAAAGTATATACCATAGAAGAAATGATACCAGAATTAATAGAAAAAATTCCTATTTCGAATATTCAAATACTATCAGAATATACAGAAATCAAAGATTTTAAAGTAGAATATATCAGAACATCTCATGATGTAATATCTGTTGGATATATTTTAGAAGATAGTAATAGCTCTTTAGTTTATATAACCGATACAGGATATATCAATAGGAAATTTTTTAATAAATTATCCAATAAGAATATTTATATTTTAGAAAGTAATCACGATGAAAAAATGTTAATGAATGGACCATATCCATATGTATTAAAACAAAGAATCCTTAGCGATAAGGGACATCTCTCTAATCATACAGCAGCATCTTATCTAAAAGATATTATTGGTGATAATACTAAGTATATTGTATTGGCCCATTTAAGTGAGCACAATAATACAGTAGAATTAGCATATGAAGCTACAAATGAAATATTAAAGGAAAATCATTTAGAAAAAAATTTGATTGTAGCCAAACCTAATGAATCCTTAGAAATGATAGAGGTGTAATATGATTAAGATAATTTGTGTAGGAAAATTAAAGGAATCCTACTGGAGTGATGCTTGTAAAGAATATTTAAAAAGGCTACAAAAGTATACTTCTATAGAAATTATTGAAGTGATGGATGAAAAAATAGATGATGAAAAGGTTGCTTTACAAAAAGAAAAAGAAAAAATAGAAAAACATATAAATTCAAAAGACTATGTTATAACATTAGAAATTGAAGGAAAAATGCTTACATCGACTGAATTATCTGAAAAATTAGATAAATGGAGAATAGAAAATAGTAATATTACATTTATTATTGGTGGATCTTACGGAATGCATACAGAAATTAAAGCTAGAGCTAATGAAAAAATCTCTTTTTCTAAACTAACTTTTCCTCATCAACTATTTAGAGTTCTACTTTTAGAACAACTTTTTCGCAGTTTTAAAATTCAAAATAATGAAAAATATCATAAATAAAATATCTACAGTTTTGTGGATATTTTTTACTTTTTTGTAAAAAATTGTAGACCATAATTAACGAACTGTTAACATACGAAAAACGAGATGTTTTAATTTCTATAATAATCGTAAAAGAGGGATTATTATGGAAGTTTTCAAAAAGAGACTAAAGGAAGCAAGAGAAGAAAGAGGTTATTCACAAAGAATAGTAGGAGATGCTATTGGCGTAACAAGAAATGCAATCTGTTATTATGAAAAAGGTAAAAGAATACCATCTATAGATATTATTGAAAAATTAGCAGAATTCTTAAAAGTAGATTTCTTCTGGTTAATTGGAAAAGAAATTACAGCAACAGTTAATAGAAAAAGTAATAAAATTATCAATATATCTGAAGAAGATTGGAATATTATAAGATTAATTCATTCTAATCCAGATTTATTTAATTATCTTTTAGACGATACTGACTTTAAAATTGCACAAATTTCAAGATATATAAGAAATAAAAATTAGACAAAAAGGGACAAAAACAATTGTTATAATTTCCGTAGGTGAGATCATGTTAAAAATTGTAATTGATATCTTATGGAGTATTGCAATTGTTTTTTTAGTGGGTGGTAGTATTTATTTTACCTGGAAATTATCTGGGGTTCAATTTCATTTTAAAAGAATGATTCATTGTTTCAAAGGTACTAATAAAAAAGGAGTTAGTCCATTTGAAAGTCTAACTATGGCATTAGCTGCACGTATTGGAGTAGGATCTCTTGCAGGAATCGCACTAGCAATTTATTTAGGAGGACCAGGTACTATCTTTTGGATTTGGATAACAGGTATTCTAACTGCAGCAAATACATTTGTCGAAAGTACAATGGCAGCCAAATACCAAGAAAAGGATGGAACATCTTATAAAGGAGGACCACCATATTATATAGATAAAGCGTTAAAAAAACCTAAATTAGCTCAAACATACGCCATAGTTTTAATTATATCTTATATATTTGGATTCATCACAATACAATCAAATACAATTGCTAAATCAATAGAAGAATATATTAATTTTCCAACCGTCATAATAGGTATAATTTTGTGTTTCTTAACAGCGTACATTATCATGAAGGGAATTACTAGAATCGCACATATTACAGGAAAATTAGTTCCAATTATGGGAGTTGGATATTTTATATTATGCTTATTTATTATCCTCCAAAATTTATCCAAATTACCAACAGTAATCACAGAGATAATTATTTCAGCGTTTAATATAAAATCCCTTGGAGGTGGAGTGATTTCTTCCTTTATCATTGGAGTTCAGCGTGGAGTTTTTTCAACAGAAGCGGGGCTTGGAAGTGGTGCGATTGCAAGTAGTACTACAAAGACAGATAAAAACACCTCTTCAGGATACATTCAAGTCTTAGGAGTCTATTTCACAGTATTTATTATTTGTACATTAACTGCACTTGTAATATTAACTTCAGACTATACACTATATAACTGGACAAATATGAATGGTATAGAGTTAACAAAATATGCACTGACCTATCATCTTGGATCCTTAGGAAATATTGTACTATTGTTTTCCATCATAACATTTGCATATTCCACCATTATTTCAGGGTATTATTATGGAGAAAGTAGTTTAAAATATCTAATAGAAGGAAAATATCCTATCTTAATCCCCATTTTAAAAATATTAACCTTAATCTTGATTATTTTAGGAAGTATTATTAGTCCAACTATTTTATGGGATAGTGTAGATATTTTTGTAGCGATACTTGCCATTATTAATATGTATTCATTAATCTGTCTTAGAAAAGAAATAATGATTGATTACAAAAAAAATAAGTAGTAAAATATAAAAAGGTGGGAATTGTATGATTATTTTTCCAAAAGAGTTATTCCCAAGCGAAAAATATTATGAAAAAGAATTGGGAAAAAAACGGTTAAAGTTACTAGAAAAAATATTAAGAAAATTAGGGAATTTTGATTCTTTAAAAAATATTGAAATTATAGGAGAAGAATACATTAAATATGATTATCGTATCTATGAAATCAAAGATTCTGACGATACAAGTTTCAAATTTTTTAATTATGGATTAGGTTATGGAAAAAGTACTGAAAGATTTAATAAAAATTACTATTTGATCATGCAGAAAAAGAATAGTTCTTTTTCCTATGTATATGACTTTTATTATTCACATGTAGCGGATAAAAGTTTGGAAGTAATTGAAATAAGTAGTAAGTTATCAGAAAATAGAACTCTTAAAATAAAAGAAATCTATGGAAAATTTAGAAATTTAATAATTCAAGAAAACGATAAAGAATATATTTTATTTTTTGAATCGGAGGATTTCCTAATTTCAATGATTGAACAGATTAGAAATCAATTGAAAGAACTAGAAGATATAAACCTAGAAAGTTTACTAAGATTAGTTGGAGGAGTAGAAAATCTATTTCAAGCTCAAATTCAAATAGAAAAAGAATTAAAAGCTTCTATAAAATTCCAAAATGGAGAAATTTCAGAATATCAAATAGTCGATGAGAATAGAAAAGTAGAGACTAAAATAAATGATACGATTACTAGAAAAACAGAAAGAAAAATGGAAGAAACAGAAGAAATCATGAAGACAGAAGAAATAGTAACAAAAAACTATGAAAGAATACAATCTGAGTTAAAAAGATTGTTCAAGCAATTATAAGATGTTACACTATAAATAAGTAGTAGAGGTGCATTATGATAGGAAATGATTGGGATTTAATCTTAAAAGAAGAAATGGAGAAAGAATATTTCCAAAGTTTAATAAAAATTATAACAGAAGAATATAAAAACAAGACGATATATCCAAAACAAACAGAAATATTTAGGGCATTTAGAAATACGTCTTATAAAGATACAAAAGTTGTAATTCTAGGACAAGACCCATATCATGGGGTAAATCAAGCAGAGGGTTTATCATTTTCAGTAAAAGTAGGAGTAACGAAACCTCCATCATTACAAAATATCTTTAAAGAATTAAAGGATGATTTAGGGTATGAAATTCCAAATACGGGTAGTTTAATACCTTGGACTGAAGAAGGAGTACTTTTATTAAACACCGTTTTAACAGTAGAAGCAAATAAACCAGCTTCTCATAAAGATTTAGGTTGGGAAAAATTTACTGATGAAGTAATCCGCAAAATAAATGAAAAAAATACTCCAGTAGTTTTCATTCTATGGGGAAGTTTTGCAAGAAATAAAAAAAGTTTAATTACAAATAAAATACATCATATAGTAGAATCTCCACATCCATCTCCGTTTTCTGCTTATAATGGGTTCTTTGGTAGTAAACCATTTTCAAAAACAAATAAATTTTTAGAAAGTAAGGGTCTAAAACCTATTAACTGGGAAATAAAATAAATAAAAAAACATTCGAATCAATTAGCGAATGTTTTATTTTTTCTTCTTTAAAATTTCAAATACTTCTTCCTTTTCTTCAGAATAGAAATCTTTACTTTTATATCTAGATAAAGAACCAACAATATTAGAAGGAAAACAACGAATTAATTTATTATAAGATACAATAGTATCATTATAATATTTTTTAGCGGCTACTAAATCGTTATCAATATCAATTAAATCATAATTAATATTAATAATGCTTTCAATATTTCCTAAACTACTATCTAAATCAAGTAACCCTTTATATTCAGCTAAAGCTTTATCAAGTTCTCTATTAAGTTCAAAATTATTTACTTTTTTACTTTTTAATTTAATTACATTAGCTAAGATTTGTTCCTCTTTATATTTTGGATTTGCATCTTCAATAATTTTAATAACTCTTTCTAAGAGAACTAACTTCTTTTGTAATAAAATATCTATATTATTTTCGGCTTCACTAATACGAATTCTAGCAATTTGGAATTGATTATAGTAAGCGACTTCCACAATTAAAAATAATAAAATAATCACAATACATGTGAAAATTATATAGTACATAATATCACCCATCTATTCTAAAAACATTCTATCATGTAAAAGGCAAAAAAGAAAGTTAAAAATAAATTCTAAGATACTAAAAAAAGACATCCCACTAAAATTGTGAAAATGTCATATATTACCATTAATAATTTGCTGGTTCATCAAAGATAGCAAAATTAATATAAACTAACCATAGTAGAGTTGTCTTTCCCTGATCATCTTTAAGTAATAAATAATCTCTTCCCTCATCGAGAATCACTCCAGTAAAAATTCTATCTCTCCATTCTACAGAGTCAGGATATGAAAAATAAGCAGTTACTTTTTTTCCAAGATTTTTTCTAAAAATACTTTCTGCATACTGGGGATTTTGTTGCATTTGAGAAGAAATTCCTTGATTAATTGGAGTATTTTGAAAATCTGTATATGGGGGATATGTACTTTGACTAGGAATATAGCTTGGATTTATTTGGGTACTATAACCTTGATTCATAAAATCACCTTCCTACAATGAATATATGAAATAATAAATCAAACTATGATTAAATATAGAATTAATTATCTTCTAATAGTTCATCAAAGACCATATCTGTATTTGTAGGTTCTGTTCCTTTTACATAATACATAATTTTTCTTTTTTCATCCTGTTCAGTGGCAGGCTTTCCAGTAATTGGATTTACGAGGACTCCAACTACATTATTCGGCTGACTATACCAATTGTTCTCCTTGTCCTTTAAATAATTTTCCATTGCTTCTACCCAAATATTTCTAGAATACTTATAATCACTGGTTTCAATATGGTGATTATCATCATATCCAATCCAAACAGCAGTACAAATATCTTTATTATAACCAATGGACCAATGATCTGTATCTGTAGTCCCACTCTTTAAAGCGAGAGTATGCTTAATCTTTGGTGCAATACCAATTGCTGTGGGGTAATTATAATCAATAAATGCAGAATCATAAGTAGAAGTTAATAAATTGCTTAAAATAAAAGTAAGACTTTTATTTAATACAGCTTCAGGTTCACTTTTTTTCTCATATAAAATATTTCCCTTTAAGTCTTCTACCCTAGAAATTAAATATCCTTCTACTTTATATCCTTCATTGGCAAAGGCAGAGTAAGCCGCAACCATTTCGACAATATTAATCTCAGCTGTACCAAGTGGAAGGGAAGGAATTTCATCTAAAGATGCAGTAATCCCTAATCTTTTTCCCATATTTACTAAAGTATCTTCTCCCAAAAACATATGAGTTTTAACCGCATAAATGTTATCAGAATAAGCAATCGCAGTAGCCAGTGAAATTGGTTTGTTCCCATATTGATTTCCATAATTTTGAGGGGAATAACTTTGACTATTAGAAAAATTGAATGTTGTTTCTTCACTTGTAAAAGTAGTACTTGAAGTAAAGCCATTTTCTAATGCTGCATAATATAAAAATGGTTTCATTGTAGAACCAACTTGGCGTACAGATTGAATTGCTCGATTATATTGACTTTGATTATAATCTCTTCCGCCAACTAGAGCTAAAATCTTTCCTGTAGAAGGTTCCATCATGACAGAAGAAACTTGTAAATCTTTATCCGTAGTTAGATTATTTTTAATACTATTTTCTAAGATTTCCTGTGCATTCATATCAAGATTCGTATAAATTCTAATACCACCTGTTTCTAAAAATGAAGATGGGATTTCCTTGATTTCCTTTAGCTCCCTCATAACAGCATCTTGATAATACATAATATTTGCGAGTTCTAAGTAATTTTTTTCTCCAACGAGTACTAATTCTTCCTCTACAGCGTTCTTATATTCCTCTTCAGATATTATTTTATTTTTAAACATTTTATATAAAATATTTTTTTGTCTATTTTTTGCTAAATCATAATTTACTAACGGAGAATAATAAGATGGACTTTTTGGAATTCCTGCAAGCATTGCTGATTCTGCCAAATCTAAATCCTTGGCAGACTTATCAAAATAAAATTTGGCAGCATTCTCAATACCATACATTCCATGCCCATAATTAATAGTATTTAAATATCCTTCTAAAATTTCATCTTTACTATAATGAACTTCTAACTGCATCGTAAGCCACATTTCATTTAGTTTTCTTTCCCAGGTCTTATCAAAGTCTAAAAACAAATTCTTTGCATATTGTTGAGAAATAGTAGAAGCACCCTGACTTTTTGATCTAGAAGTAACATTTACATAAATTGCTTTCAGAATTCTTAAAAAATCAAATCCATGATGTTTATAAAAATTTTTATCCTCTGTATTTAGGGTCGTTTTAATCAAATTATCAGAAATATCATCTAAGGAAATCCATTCCTTACTTCCTGTCCCCTGAAAGAATAATTCTTGATTATTATCATACATTAAAAAGGCATTAGCACTTTTAATTTCTAGTTTTGGAGACATTTTTATATAAAGATATACTCCACCTGAAGCAAGTACCAAAAGTACTATTAATAAAAGAATAAATTTTATTAATTTTTTAAATCTTTTCATAAAAACCTCCAATCTAATCTTATTATGAAAAGAAAAACTTGAAATATGTATGAAAATCAAAAAATAAATAAAACTAAAAATGAATTTTAAAAATTTCTAAAAAATGGTAGGAAAAGTAGAAAAGGTATGCTATAATTTGGCTTAGATTTTTAAGGAGGACTACTAGATGGAAAAAATCAGTGTAGAAATCTCTATTACAAATGGAAATGAGACAAAAAAGTATATCTCAGAAGGAAAATATGACAAAGAGAAAGAGAAACTTCTAATTGAAGAAAAAGATGCACAAAATACGAGAATGACTTTTGATTTTAATAATAAAAAAATGAAAAGAGAAACAGACGAGTATAGTATGGACTTTTCTTTTGAACAAGATAAAGTAACAGATGTATTAGTAAAACTTCAAGACTATAATCAAACATTAGCACTAAAAATAAAAACAGAAATTTATAGTTACAATAAAAGAAATCTGAATGTAAAATATCAAATGATAGATGGAGAAGAAGATATAGAATACTCTATAAAATTCTAAAAGAAAGAAGTGATACAAATGAGTATATTAAGAAATATTGAAAATGACATCACAGAAATGATGTGTAAATTAGGTTATAACATAGAAAAAGTAAACCTACAACCTAGTGGAAGACCAGAACTTGGGGAATTTCAAATTAACGATGCCTTTTCTTTAGCAAAAGAAAATCATTGCAATCCAAGAGAAATTGCAGAAAAGATTGTCACAGAATTAGAAAAAGATGGTAGATTTCATAACTTAAATATTGCAGGAGCAGGATTTATTAATTTAAGCCTTACAGAAGAATTTTATTTAGAAGCATTAAAAGAACTTTCTAAAGATATAAAAAGTAATATTGATATGGAACCAGCAAAGAAGATTATCATAGATTATGGTGGAGCGAATGTAGCAAAGATTCTTCATGTGGGTCATTTAAGATCTGCAAACATTGGAGAAGCATTAAAAAGACTTGCTAGGTTACTTGGAATGGAAGTAATAGGAGATGTTCATTTAGGAGACTCTGGATTACAAGCAGGAATGGTTGTTTCTGAAATGAAAGAAAGATATCCAGAACTTCCTTGCTTTAAGGAAAATTATCAGGGAGAAGATTTTTCACTTCCAATTACTAGTGATGATTTATCGGTAATTTATCCAACAGCTAGTAAAAAGGCTAAAGAAAATGAAGAAAAAATGGAAGAAGCTAGAAATATTACTTATGAAATTCAAAAAGGTCATTTAGGATACAGCACAATCTGGAATAAGGTAAAAGAATTATCATTACCAGAAATAAAAAGAATTTATGAAGAATTAAATACTTCTTTTGATCTTTGGGAAGGTGAGCTAGATAGTTTCTTATATATCCCAGATATGTTAAAATACTTAGAAGAGAAAAATCTATTAGAAGTAAGTGAAGGCGCTACAATAATGGATATTAAAGAAGAAACAGATAAAAAAGAAATGCCACCAATTATTTTAGTAACAAGTAATGGTGCCAGTGTTTATGCAACAACTGACTTAGCAACTATTTATGGAAGAATGAAACGTTTTTCTCCAGATGAAATATGGTATTTAGCAGATAGTAGGCAAGATCTTCATTTTGAACAAGTATTTAGAGCTTCTAAAAAATCAAAAATTACAACAGAAGCAACTAGATTAGAATTTGTTGGATTTGGAACAATGAATGGATCAGATGGAAAACCATTTAAAACAAGAGATGGCGGGGTAATGACTTTAAGAGATTTAATTAGTTTAGTAAACGAAGAAACTAGAAAACGACTAAATCCAATGATTACTGATGAAGAAGAACAAAAGAAAATTTCAAAAATGATTGCGATTGCTGCTTTAAAATATGCCGATTTATTACCATATAGGACAACAGATTATATTTTTGAACCTTCTAAATTTGCCGATTTAGAAGGAAAGACAGGACCTTATTTATTATATTCAACAATTCGTATGAATTCCCTTTTAAAAAAGGCTAGAAATGAAGGATATAATAACTATGAAATTAAAAAATTAAAGAATGAGACAGATAAAGAAATACTTCAAACACTACTAAATATGCCAAGAATTTTAAAAAAATCATATGATGTAAAATCATTAAATGATATCGCAGAATTTTTATATAAGTTAACAAGTACGTATAATAAATTTTATTCTGAAAATCATATATTAACAAGTAAAGATGAAGAATTAAAAACGACTTGGTTAGCATTAACAGATGTAGTTTATAAGACTTGTCTATTATTATTAGATGTTCTTGGAATATCAGTTCCTGAAAAAATGTAGAAAATAGATTGCATTTTTTTCTAAATAATGATATAAATTTTAATGATAATTTTTAAAAGAAATTATATAAAATATTTTGAAATATTTATGGAGGATTATTATGAGCCTTAAAAGTTTAAAAAAAGAAGACTTAGAATTATTATCTAATAAGGATATTACAAACTTAATATTAGAAGAATCTGGAGCACAAAATACAGCAGATCTATTTAAAAGAATAATTAAATTATTAGAATTACCAGAATCAGTATTTGATGAAAAAATAGGAGATTACTTTACATCTCTTACTACAGATAAAAGATTTATTCTATTAGAAGATGGTTCTTGGGATTTGAGAAATCGTCATACTTCTGATAAATTAATCAAAATTGTGGAAGAGGATGACGATGAGGAGATAGAAGAAGTACAAGAAGAAGAGGAAGACGACGAGAATAATTATGATAGTATCGATAATGATGAAGATATCGATGATACAAATGAAGATTTAAAAGACTTAGTAGTTTTAGATGAAGATGAACTAGAATTAGAACAATAATTCTGGTTCTTTTTGACAGAAGAAAAAAGAAAGTATTTTCTTTAATTTACAGATAAAAATATCCATGCTATAATAAAACCGTTATAAAACGGGTATTAAAAGAAAGAAGGATTAGATAAAATGCTAGAAAGATTAAAAGCTATTGATGAAAGATATCAAGAACTAGAAAAAGAACTTGCAGATCCTGAAGTTTATAGTAATATGAATAAAATGAAGTCTTTATCAAAAGAAAAAAGAGATTTAGAAGAAACTGTAGAATGTTACCATCAATATCAAAAGACATTAAAAGGAATAGAAGAAGATAAAGAATTAGTAAAAGATCCAGAAATGGCAGAAATTGCAAGAGAAGAATTAGAATCCTTAATAAGTGAAAAACAAGCTCTTGAAGAAAGATTACAAGTATTATTAATTCCAAAAGATCCTAATGATGGAAAGAATGTAATTGTTGAAATACGTGGCGCTGCAGGTGGAGATGAAGCAAATATCTTTGCAGGTGATTTATATCGTATGTATACAAGATATGCTGAAAAACAAGGATTCAAATTAGAATTAATTGATGCAGAAGAAGGAGAAGCTGGAGGTTTCTCTCAAATTGAATTCATGGTAAAAGGAGATAACGTTTATTCTAAATTAAAATATGAAAGCGGATCTCATAGAGTTCAGAGAGTACCAGAAACGGAATCGCAAGGAAGAATACAAACATCAACAGCTACTGTTTTAGTTATGCCAGAAGCAGAAGATGTAAATATTGAGATTAATCCATCCGACTTAAGAATAGATATCTATCGTTCTAGTGGATGTGGAGGACAAGGAGTAAATACAACAGATAGTGCGGTTAGAATTACTCATTTACCTACCAATACAGTAGTAACTTGTCAAAATGAAAGAAGTCAAATTCAAAATAAAGAACAAGCGATGAAAGTACTTAGAGCTAGACTTTATGAACAAGAACTTCAAAAACAAGAGGAAGCACTTGGATCAGAGCGTAGAAGTAAAATAGGTACTGGAGATAGAGCAGAAAAAATCCGTACTTACAACTATCCACAAAACAGAGTAACAGATCATAGAATCGGGTATACAACAAATAATTTAGATAGAATTATGAACGGAGCAATCGATGAAGTAATCGAAGCTTTAATTACGGAAGATCAAAAAAGAAAACTAGCAGGGAATGAGGAATAAAATCCAAAAGTCCCTTTTTTATTTTAGGAGGAAGTTATGAAAGTGGATGAGTTAATTGTCTATGGGAAAAGTAAAATTCATTCTCAACATGCCAAAATGCTTCTGGCAGCACTTTTAAATGTAAACTCATTAGAATTATTAAATTATTTAGATGAAGAAGTGCCAGAAAATGTAGAAAAAGAATTTAAAGAAAAAGTAGCAGAATTAGTAAAAAATAGACCAATTCAATACGTGATTGGAAATGTAAATTTCTATGGAGAAGAATTTATAGTAAACGAATCTACTTTAATCCCAAGATTTGAAACAGAAGAATTAGTTGAAAATACAATGATTTATCTAGATGAATTCTTTGATACAAAAAATTTAAAAGTAGTAGATTTAGGAACTGGTACTGGTTGTATTGGGTTAACATTAAAAAAACTAATTCCAAGCCTAGATATGACATTAGTAGATATTAGTGAAAATGCTTTAGAAATCGCAAAACAGAATAAAGAAAAAAAGGGATTAGATGTAGATATTGTAAAAAGTGATTTTTTAGAAGAATTAGAAGGACCATTTGATATTATTATCAGTAATCCACCATATATTAAAACAAACGAAGATATTGAAAATATAGTAAAAGAGAATGAACCACATTTGGCTCTTTTTGCAGGGGAAGATGGACTAGATTGTTATAGAACAATATTAAGTCAATGTAAAAATAAACTATCTAAAAAATTCATGATAGCCTTTGAAATAGGATGCAATCAAAGGGAAGATGTTACAAATTTAATTTATCAAGAATTAGAAAATGTTCAAGTGATTTGTAAGAAAGATTTAAGTAATCGAGACAGAATGATATTTATTTTTTCAAAATAAGTGAATAAAATATAAAAAAAGAATCCACTATGAAATAGAAAGGTGGGTTTTTTAATGAAGAAAATAATACCAATACTAAGTATTTTAATGTTACTATCTCTAACCAATCAAAAAGAAGAAGTAGTAATGATACCAAAAGAAGCAATCCGTTTTCGAGTAATCGCAAATAGTGATAGTACAGAAGATCAAAGAGTGAAAAGAACAGTAAAAAGAGGAATTCAACAAGAATTATATGAATCCGTAAAAAATGCGAGCTCTATTGAAGAGGCTAGAAAAATAACCAAAGGAAAATTAGGAGAATATCAAGAAAAAGTCGAAACTATCCTAAAAGAAGAAGATCAACAAGATACAGAAGTAAAATTAAATTATGGACAAAATTATTTTCCAGAAAAAGTATATGGGGGAGTTATCTATAAAGAAGGATATTATGAATCCTTAGTTGTAACATTAGGAGATGGACAGGGTAAAAATTGGTGGTGTGTGTTATTTCCTCCACTTTGTTCTGTAGAAGCAGAGAGTAAAGAACAAGCATCCGAAGTAGAATACAAGTTTTTTGTAAAAGATTTGATTACCAAATATTTTAAATGATACTGACAAAACTCATTCTATCCTTTATAATATAAACAGATGGAGTGGATTATGATGATAAAAACCAATATGCATATACATTCAAAATATTCTTGGGATTCTAAAATGGAGTTAGAAGATATTGCGAAAATATTAATTGAAAACAATATTCGATACGCCACAATTACAGATCACGTAGAATTTGATCGTGAAGATATGATGTATATTCGAAGAAAATTTTCTGAAAGAGACTATGAAATCGATCATCTAAATGAGAAGCATCAAGGAAAATTAACCTTATTAAAAGGAGTAGAAATATCAGAACCTCATTTATATCCAAAACAAGTAGAAGAACTAGCAAATATCTTTCCTTTTGATTTTATCATGGGAAGTATTCATAATATTCCGAATTTAAAAACATCAGAAAATAAAAGATATGTAACCTATTTATACTATAGAGAAATATTAAAAATGATAGAGTCAAGTTCCGTAGATGTAATAGGACATATTGACTATATTAATCGATATTATAAAGAAGATTTTTCAGAATATAATCAGGTAAAAGAAGTATTAGATGCAGTGAAAGAAAATGGAAAAATCATTGAAATCAATACTTCCGCTGAAAGAAGAGCACAATTAAACCTATTTCCAAGTATTGATAAAATATGTCGTTATAAGTTAGTAGGAGATTATGTAACGATTGGAAGTGATGCACATAGATTACCTGAAGTACCAGACAACTTAGAACAAGCAGAATACTTATGTGAAGAAATTGGATTAAAACCAGTAATCTTTGAAAAGAGAAAGAAAATTGTATTATAAAATACTTTGTTGATAAAAAGAGAACCTCTTACATATTCTTAAGTAGGAGGTTTTTTTATGTCTTTAGGAATCCTTTTTATTATTGCAGTTGGTCTTAGTATGGATGCTTTTTCACTATCTTTAATCTATGGAACATTAAATATTAAAAATAAATTTCAGTATATGATGACAATTTTTGTAGGAATATTTCATTTTTTTATGCCATTACTTGGATACTTTATTGGAAAAATTATATTTTCTATTGTACCAATCAATCCAGAAATAGTAGCTGGAATAATATTTATTGTGTTAGCAATTGAAATGTTAATCTCTTTAAAAAAAGAAGAACAACTAACAATATTTGAAAGTATTCCATCTGTACTTTTATTTGCATTTACTGTAAGTATCGATAGTTTTAGTATAGGGATTGGTCTTGGAAATTTAACAAATAATATCTATATGGCCAGTTTTATCTTTTCCATTACGAGTGCATTTTTTACATACTGTGGTTTAAAACTTGGAAATTTATTAGTAAATAAATTTGGTTCTATTGCGACAATGATAGGAAGTATCATTTTACTTATCTTAGGAATTCATTATATTTTTTAAGACAGTTTTTTTGTATATTTGACAGAAAATGACTATATTTTATTTAGATTCTAATATAAATATGATACACTTAAATTGAAATAAGAAGAGTAAAAAAGTTGGACAAGCAGTAGAAAAGAGGGATAAGGTGCTAGTAAATAGTAAAGAGATTTTATTAGATGCAAAAAGAAATCAATATGCAGTCCCCCACTTTAATATCAATAATTTAGAATGGACAAAATACATTTTGGAAGAAATGGAATCTTTACAAAAACCAGTCATTCTAGGAGTTAGTGAAGGTGCAGCAAAATATATGGGAGGTTTCTTAACCGTTAGTAACATGGTAAAAGGACTGCTTCATGACCTAAATATTACAATACCAGTTTGTCTTCATGTGGATCATGGGACAAGCTTTGAGACATGTAAATGTGCAATTGATGCAGGATTTACATCAGTAATGATCGATGCTTCTAAACATCCACTAGAAGAAAATATAGAAATTACAAAAAAAGTAGTAGACTACGCTCACAAAAGGGGAGTCAGTGTAGAAGCAGAAATTGGTCATATTGGAGGAACAGAAGATAATATCACATCATCTACGACAAATGCAAGATTAGATGAATGTATAAGATTAGTAGAAGAAACCAATATAGATTCCTTAGCACCCGCTTTAGGAAGTGTACATGGTTTATATAAAGGGGAACCTAACTTAGATTTCAAAACAATGAAAGAAATCTCAGAAAATTTAAGTGTACCACTTGTGTTACATGGAGGAACTGGTATTCCAGATTATCAAATTAAAGAAGCAATCTCTTGTGGAATCAATAAAATTAACATCAATACAGAATTACAGATTGCATGGCATGATAAAGTAAAAAAATATATAAATGCAACAGAAGCTTATGATCCAAGAAAAATAATTAGTAGTGGAGAAAAAGCAATTAAAGAGAAAGTAAAAGAAAAAACAGAAATGTTTATGAACCTATAATCAAAATAAAAATACAATATAATAGAAAACATACTGGAGGTATTTATGAAAGTATTACAAATAAATGGAGCAAAACCACTAGAAGGTACAATCAGAATTAGTGGGAGTAAAAATGCATCAGTTGCCTTAATACCTGCTGCTATTTTGGCAGATAGTGAGGTAACAATTTGCAATGTTCCAGAAATTACAGACACAGATGCACTGGAAGAAATTTTAATGTATTTAGGTGCAACTGTAAAAAGGGCAAGTGAAAGTATCGTAATTGATCCTACATCACTTGTAAACAAAGAGATTCCAGAAGAAATGTCAAATAAACTACGTGCTTCTTATTACTTTATGGCAGTACTATTAGCTAAATATAAACACGTAGAAATGTATTTCCCTGGAGGTTGTTCTATAGGCGCAAGACCAATTGATCAAACACTAAAAGGATTCCGTGCACTAGGAGCAACCGTTGAAGAAAAAGAAAACTATTATGTAATTGACGCCAAAGAATTAAATGGAGCTACCATAGAATTGGATATGCCAAGTGTAGGAGCAACAATTAATGCAATGTTAGTTGCTGTAAAGGCAAAGGGAGAAACAATTATTAAAAATGCAGCAAGAGAGCCAGAAATTATAAATGTTGCATCCTTCTTAAACGGTATGGGAGCAAAAATAACTGGAGCAGGAGAAAGTGAAATAAAAATCGAAGGTGTAGAAAAACTAGAAGGATGTTATACAGAAGTAATTCCAGATAGAATTGAAACTGGAACTTATATTATCGCAGGTGCATTGATGGGAAAAAAATTAAAAATAGATAATATTATCCCAGAACATGTAGAATCATTAATTTCCAAAATGCAAGAAATGGGTGTAGATATGGAAGTTGGAGTAGATTCTGTAACAGTTTCTAAGACTGAAAACCTAAAACCAGTAGAAATAGTAACGAAGGGATACCCAGGTTTTGCAACAGATTTACAACAACCAGTAACAGTTTTACTAACACAATGTAAAGGAAACTCTACACTTGAAGAAACAATTTATGAAAATAGATTTAAAAATGTTCCATATTTAAATAATATGGGAGCATCTATTGAAATAGAGAATAGAAAAATTCATATTAATGGAAAAACAGAACTAACAGGGTGTGAAGTAGAAGCAACAGATTTAAGAGCAGGAGCTTGTCTTGTCCTAGCAGGATTATTAGCTAGTGGTACAACAACTATTTCCAATATTGGACCGGTTTTACGTGGATATGAAAATATCGTAGAAAAATTAACTGATGTTGGTGCTAGTATTGAAATAAAAGAAGTCTAAAAAAGAAAAGAATGAATAAACTAAGAATAGAAAAATCTATTCTTTTTTTGGAGGATAATTTATGAAAAAACAATATAAAATTCTGTTTCTTATTGTCATTTGCTCGCTAATATTTGGAATATACCAATTATTTCCTAAAAATAAAATAAATTATATTGCCCTTGGAGATTCAGTCGCAGAAGGAAGAAATCCATATGGTGAAATAGGTTTTGGATATACAGATTATCTAAAGGAAAAATTAGAAAAAGAGAAAAAGTTGAAATATTACACAAAGAAGTACAGCCATAGTGGATACGAAACTTCTGATGTAATCAATGATATTATTCGTAATTCAGATATAAAAAGAGACTTAAGGGAATCTGATTTAGTAACGATATCGATTGGTGCTAATGATTTTTTATCTTCCATTGATTTAGCAAATATCAATATAGATAGCATCAAAAACTATCAAACAAATGTAATGAAAATTTTTAAAGAAGTAGATCAATGTATAAAAGAGGTTAGAAAATATGCAAAAAACAAATTATATATCATAGGCTACTACAATCCAATTCCATTCCTTTTTAATCAGGCAGAAGCAGAAGTAGATCAATTATTTACCTATATAGATAGTGAATACCAAAAAATAGCAGAGAAATATGATGCAATCTATATCTCCAATTATGATTTATTTAAAAAACATCCAGAGTACTTGCCAAATCCTATGGATATTCATCCAGATACAAAAGGGTATCAGGCAATGGCAGAAATAATCTATCAAAGGTTAAAACAAGAAAAATTAAAAAACTATTGAAAAGAAAGAAAAACTTTGCTACAATAAGAACGCATTTAATTACTATGTCCCAAAGAGGGCATGGCGAAGAAAAGGCTCTATATACCTAGGCAACTATCTAGGCGGAAAGGAGAATTTCATATGAAAAAAAATATTCATCCAGAGGTAAAAGAAGCTACAGTTACTTGTGCTTGTGGAGAAACTTTCACTTGTATGTCTACAAAAGACGAAATCAATGTTGAAGTTTGTTCAAAATGTCATCCATTCTATACTGGAAAACAAACAAGAGCATCTAAAACAGGTAGAGTAGAAAGATTTAACCAAAAATATGGATTAAGCCAAGAAGATAAAGCTGCATAAGCTTTATTTTTTTTGTTCTCTTTTAAATGACGATTATTGTGGTATACTATTGATAGAAAATAGAAGAGGTGGGAAAAATGAAAATTGGAATCGCAAATGATCACGGTGGATTTAAGTTAAAAACAAAAATTGTGAATTACTTAAAAAAGAAAGGTTATGAAGTGGAAGATATAGGAACTTTTTCCACAGAATCTGTGGATTATCCTGACTTTGCATTTAAGTTATCAGCAAAAGTTGTGGATAAAGAAGTAGATTTTGGAATCGCTATTTGTAGTAGTGGTATTGGAATATCTATTGCTTGTAACAAAGTAAAGGGAATACGTTGTGCAAAAGCAGATAGTACTAGAGATGCAAAACTTTCAAGGATAGATAATGATGCCAATATTCTTGCATTAAGTGGAAGAATGCCTACTTATAAAGCTCTTGATATTTTGGATGTATTTCTAACAACAGGCCATCCAGAAGCAGAAAGACATGACAGAAGAATCAAAAAAATTACAGATTATGAGGAGGGAAAATATTAATGAGTGGAAAATTGTTTTTATATATTTTAGTAGGAATCTTAGTGATTTGGTCCTTAGATAGTATTCAGATTAATAAAATTTTTAAAAAAAATAGAGTTTATCAAGCAAGAGTATTTTATTTTCTTTTAGCGAGTGCAATAACTCAATTAGTAACAACTTTTTTATATGATCTTTATATAGCTGCTAAATTTTTCTAAAAAGATGTATAATTCTTTTTTTCTAGTTCAAACTCTTAATGAGGTGAAAAAAGATGAAAAAAAAATTATATTTAAAACCATTTGTAATTCCAGCAGTATATTCACTATTAGTAATAGGATTACTTGCTAGTGTTTTTGTATCAGTAAAAAATGATGCAAAAGAGGAAGAACATGTCTATGTATCTGGAACTATTCTAGATGAAAATGTGCCAGTAGTTAGTACAATAGCGCCAACTACATTAGTTGGAAAACCATATAATAATGAAAATGTAGTTATTGGGAAAGATTATTATGATTATAAGGATGCAGAAGAAAATCAACGAAAGTCAATCTTTTATCATGAGGGAATCTATTTACAAAATACAGGAGTAGATTATCAAGCTACAGATGTATTTGATGTTATTAGTATTCTAGATGGTGAAGTAACAGACGTAACAGAAGAAGAACTTCTTGGTAAAAGTGTTACTATAAGACATAATAACGAAACAATAAGTGTATATCAAAGTTTGAGTGAAGTGACAGTTAAGAAAGGTGACAAAGTTTCACAGGGGCAAACAATAGGGAAAAGTGGTACAAGTGAACTAGGATCAGAGCTTGGAAATAAATTACATTTTGAATTAACAATTGAAGGGCAATTAGTAGATCCTGAAAATTATTACGGAAAACAAGTATCAGAATTAAAATTAGAATCAAGTAATTAAAATATTCATAAAGCTTTCTAGTAAAAATATAATTTACTAGAAAGAAGGTTATGAATGAGAAAAAGTTTAATAGATCGTGTGAATGCATGTGCAGATTATATTATAGAAACAAATAATACTATTAGACAAACAGCGAAAGAATTTAAAATTAGTAAAAGTACAGTTCATAAGGATATACAAGAGCGTTTAAAAGAAATAAATCTAGAAAAATATGAAAAAGTAAAGGAAATCTTTGATTCACATATTAAAATAAGGCATCTTCGAGGTGGACAATCTACAAAAGAAAAGTATTTAATACAAAAACTAGAATCATAAAAAGAAATGGATGTGATAACGTTGAGAGACATAGGAATAGATCTGGGTACTACTAATATATTAATATATGTAAAAGGAAAAGGTGTAGTATTAAATGAACCAAGTGTTGTTAGTATTGATAATAATACAAAAAAAGTTTTAGCAGTAGGAAAAGAAGCAAAAGATATGCTTGGAAGAACACCTGGAAAAGTAAGAGCTGTTAGACCAATGAAGGATGGAGTAATCGCAGATTTTGAAATGACAGAGGAAATGCTAAATACTTTTATAAAGAAAGCAATAGGAAAAAAAAGTCTCTCTCATCCAAGAATTTTAATTTGTTGTCCTTCTAATATTACAGGAGTAGAAAAAAATGCAATTCGTGAAATAGCAGAAAGAACAGGAGCAAAACGAGTTTTTATAGAAGAAGAACCAAAAGTAGCAGCAGTAGGTGCAGGAATTGATATAGCCAAACCATCAGGAAGTATGGTAATAGATATTGGTGGTGGAACAACAGATATAGCGGTTTTATCGTTAGGTGGAATTGTTACGAGTGATTCTATAAAAATAGCAGGAAATGCATTTGATGATGATATTATTAATTTTATTAAAGAAAAATATCAGATAATAATCGGAGAAACAACAGCAGAAGAAATCAAGAAAGAAATTGGTACCGTAATAAAAGACAAACAAAAGCAGGAAAAAGAGGTTACAGGAAGAAGTATTACAACGGGTCTACCAGAAACAGTCATAGTAACATCAAATGATATAGAAGAAGCATTAAGAGAGGATGTAAAAAAGATTATCTTAGTAGCAAAATCGGTTTTAGAAAAGACACCGCCAGAATTATCCGCAGATATTGCAGAAAAAGGAATTATACTAACCGGAGGAGGAGCTTTAGTTAGAGGACTTGTACAAAAATTTAAAAATGAGTTAAAAGTACCAGTTTTCATTTCAGATAATCCGCTAACTAATGTAGTAGAAGGAACAGGTATTCTGCTAAACCATTTAGATTTAATTGATGATTAAAAAAACAAAAGTAACATAATGTTATTTTTCAGAGTGTTGACAAAGTTCAATACTCTTTTCTTTTTTTATAAAGTGTTATATAATTAATTTGTAAGGTTGCTTATTATCTCAACAATTTTAAGC